>NZ_JACJFF010000090.1:0-19158 GCF_014164465.1 Vibrio sp. SG41-7
GGAGGTTCTGGAGGTTCTGGAGGTTCTGGAGGTTCTGGAGGGGAAGGTAATGAAGGCGGCGGAAGTGGCGAGCCTGGTATCACTCCGGTTCCACAAACTGCTGTTCAAAAGGCGTTGTCCACAGGTGACGCTTCTTATGTAGCAGACTCCAATGAATTCATTGATGCAAGCCAAGCGTTAGTTACTGAATACAACTCGAACTACAACCACATTAAGCAAGCTCTATCACAAAACTCTGATGGTGAGCCTTTACGCAATCTTCATTGGGATCCAACACACGATACGGCAATTATCTTACCAACTTATGGTTTTAACGATGTCATCTTGCAAACCAATAAAGCGATGCAAGATGGGTATTCCGACCAAGAGCTTGTCATTGGTATCGCGGGTTATACGTCAGATAACAGTCGCTATGCAGCATTGGCAAGTAACCCGTTTCGAACTAAGCAACGCTTTCCAGATTCTGTCAACGAAGAGATGGATATTTGGCTAGAAAACTTGGTTAAGTGGGCTGCTGATAATGATTCACCACAAAATGTCGTATTAGCTCAGCTCGATCAATCTCATTATTTTCCTGACGACCAAGCTACGCGCAACTGGTTGACTAGCAATATCAATCCTTCAATGGTTATTAATGCCGACAATACTTGTGATGGCGGTAAGTTGAGTCAATGCATTGAAAACAATAACCCTGATTTACTGGTTTTGTCTCAAAAGCTGAATGATGGTGATGACATTGAAGATGTGATTACGGGTTTACGCTTGGCGTTCAATAAAAATATACCAGTGTTATATCTACACCTTGATGGCGGCATGACGGACTTAGGTAACGCGCTATTTTCAGAAATGCACATGACTTACGTTGGCGACAACTATTGGCGTAAGCTCGGTTTATCGAACTGGGATTCTACACAGCTGATAGATCGAATACCGGATAATATTGTTCAACAACAAGCGCTTTTACAGCGACTGAAAGACAACAGCTTCACCGTCGATCTGAATTCGTGTGATGACAAATCTTGTCCTGACGATTCCAACATGAATGAAGAGTTCTATGCCGCTGCGAACAGTATTCGTTCACACCTAACGACTCTTGATAGCAAAAAAATTGATCTGTTTGCAACCGATGATTACGAATATGAAAAGTTGTTGCTGTTACTCGCTGATCGTTATCGCCAAGATGTTCAATACCCGATGGGTAAAGGCGTAACTGAGAGAATCGAGTTTCTCCATTCTTACTATAGTGATTACGCCACATACAACAGCCGTTTGTATAATGCAGCGCAACCAAGCTTAGGTAATTTCAGCTCTAAGAGTTTTGATAATGTACCGTTGGTCACCAAGCTTATTTCCTTAGAGTCTAAGAGAAACTTTCGTGCGGCTGGTGTTTATGCTTTGCCGGGTAAGACAATCAAAGTGACTCGTTTGGACAGTAATGAGGTGGCGACATCGATAGCATTTAATACCCTACGTAGTGGCGCGACTCACGAATTTTCGGGCGATGACGGCTATGCTAGGCCGAAGTTTTTGACCTCAGTAACCTATCCCGTGAAAACAGGAGAGACGATTTATCTGACTTCTGCCTATGGCGGAACATTACAGGTTCATTTTGATACCAATGATATTGATGTTGAACTGCGTTTTGAGAATGTTGCTCAACACCCTGTTTGGCGAAGTGAAGCCGACAACGACAGTTTTGTCGCCCAGCTTGAAGAAGGAAAGTTTGATTGGGCCGAGTTGGTTACACCTGGGTTCGAAGTCCATTCTAAACTAGACAAGATGAAAGAGTCTATCGGTGCCTCAGATTGGGCGCAGCCGCATGATATGGCACTCGCCACTGAGCGTTATGTACATAACTTTCCTCATGCGCTTGCAGGTTTTAGAGGTCCTGGGATTGATGAAATTACTGAAGTACATCAATACGGTGAGGCAAAGGGCTGGGAAATCGCGAACATTGATATCGTGAAGCACATGAATGCCGATCAAGCGAACTGTGGTTACGGCTGTTCAGGAAATCCTTACGATGCTTACTGGTCTTTTCACCCGTTAGGGCATGGTGATCTTCATGAGTTAGGGCATGGCTTAGAGAGAGGTCGTTTCAGATTTTCTGGATGGGATGGTCATTCAACAACCAACTACTATTCGTATTTTAGCAAATCAAAATACTACAAAGACACCGGAAAGGTATCTTCTTGCCAAGGCTTAGATTTTAAAGGGCAGTATCGGCTTTTACAGCAGAGCCGGGCTCAACCTGATCCAAATGCTTTTATGGCGGCTCAAAATCAAACTGGTTGGAGTTGGGGAGCTCGTATCTACATTCAAATGATGATGCTTGCAGAGCAGCAGGGTGTATTGAATTCGGGTTGGCATTTATTAGGGCGCTTGCACTTGATTGAGAGAGAGTTTAATCGCTTGAAAGGCGGTGATGAACTTTGGAACGATCGAAAAGGCTCGATTGGTTTTTCAGATTATACGAGACAAGAAGCGGTAGATATTACAAACAATGATTGGTTGCTTATCGCATTGAGTTACGTTGCAGAACGGAATATGACGCAATACTTAGACATGTGGGGGTTCAGTTTCAGTGATAAAGCGAAGCAACAAGTCACGGCTCTTAGTCTAAGTAACATGCCTTTGACATATTTTGCATCATCTAATCAAGGGTATTGTTTAGACGAGTTTGCCAAGGCAGCGCTGGATGTTGATGGCACGACTGCTTGGCCGCTGAACTAGACCATACGATATAAAAAAGAGAGGGGATATTATCTCCTCTCTTTCCTTATTAGCTTCTGATCAGCGTTGTGAGTACTATTTGTTTGCTGCTTGATCTGGCTAAGTTTTGTTACCTAAAAATAACTATTTAAACGTCGACCAAATCGGAGCGTGATCAGACGGTTTCTCAATACCACGCAGTTTGTAATCGATGCCAGCTTCAGTACATTTGTCAGCAAGCTTTTGAGTTGCGAGGACCACATCAATGCGCAGGCCACGGTTGTCCACGAAGCCTTTTGAGCGGTAATCAAACCACGAGTATTGATCGTTCACTTCAGGGTGTAGTAAACGGAAGCTGTCCACAAAACCCCAATCCATCAGTGTTTTCAACCATTCGCGCTCTTCTGGTTGGAAAGAACACTTACCTGTTTTCAACCAACGTTTCGCATTAGGTTCACCAATACCGATATCAATATCGGTAGGGCTGATATTAATGTCGCCCATTACGATCACTTGTTCATCTTTGTTGTGGTAATCGTTCAGGTACGTCATTAAGTCTTTGTAGAACTCACGCTTGTACGGGTATTTGGTTTCATGCTTAATGTTGTCTCCTTGAGGGAAGTAACCATTTAGCACAGTGACCTTCTCACCATTTTCATCTTCAAACGTCGCCATGATCATGCGCTTTTGATGATCTTCATTGTCTGTAGGAAAGCCTTTCTGTACAGAAATTGGTTCTTGCTTACACAGCATTGCTACACCGTAGTGCGCTTTTTGGCCGTGGAAGTAAACCTTGTAACCCATTGCTTCAACATCGGCTAATGGGAAGGCTTCATCGTGCACTTTTATCTCTTGCAGACCAATCACGTCGGGTTGGTGCTTATCGATAATAGCTTGCAGTTGGTGAAGACGGGCTCTAAGGCCATTTATGTTGAAGCTAATGACTTTCATTTGTTTTTATACCTCTCGTAAACCCTTGTGCTTGCTTGTTTATCAAGGGTTTGTTGATTTGGTGGATTTCATGGTGAATGGTATTTAACCATGCTTAATAATTTCTGTCGCCACTTTATAAAGACTAAATGGCGACGTTAAATTGTGTGAATACCTACAGTTACGCTGAGTCTACTGAGTTTTTAGTAAGTCTAAAAAGAACGCGTATTCAAGTGCGTCTTCTTTCAATCTTTTGAAGCGACCAGAAGCCCCGCCGTGACCAGTTTCCATATCGGTTTTGAACAACAACACATTATTGTCTGTTTTCATTTCACGCAGTTTCGCCACCCACTTCATTGGTTCAAAGTACTGTACTTGTGAGTCATGCAGGCCTGTTGTTACTAACATGTTCGGGTAGCTTTGAACTTTCACATTGTCATATGGTGAGTAACCTAGCATGTAATCGTAGTAGGTTTTATCGTTGGGGTTGCCCCATTCGTCATACTCGTTTGTGGTGAGAGGAATCGATTCATCAAGCATAGTCGTCACCACGTCTACAAACGGAACATGTGCACCAATACCACGGTAAAGTTCTGGTGCTTGGTTGACGATTGCGCCCATCAATAGGCCGCCAGCAGACCCGCCTACCGCAAATACTTTATCCTTAGCACCGTAACCTTCTTCAACAAGCCCTTTGGTTACATCAATAAAGTCGTTGAACGTGTTTTGTTTGGTCAGTTTCTTGCCATCTTCATACCAAGGGCGACCAAGCATCTCTGAACCTCGGATATGTGCGATAGCATAAACGAATCCGCGATCAAGTAAGCTGAGGCGAGCCGATCCAAAGGTTGGTTCGATTGTGTGGCCGTAAGAGCCGTAGCCGTATTGGTAGATAGGGTTTGTACCGTATTTCTTGAATAGATCTTTACGATAAACCAAAGACACAGGAACTTGTTGACCATCGCGAGCCGTTACCATGATTCGCTCTGATTGGTAGTTATCCGCTTCGAAATCACCTAATACGGGTGTCTGCTTCATTAGCTCAGATTCACCTGTACTTAGATCGAAATCATAGTAAGTACCTGGCGTAGTTAAGCTGCTGTAATAGATACGAACTTTTGAGTTATCTAATTCATAGTTACTCGTTAGGTAAGCGGCAAATGCGGTGTCGTTAAATTCAAGTGGGAACTCGTTGCCTGTTGAGAGTTGGCGAACTTTCACTGTAGACAAGCCATTCGCACGTTGCTCGTAAACAAGATGGTCATCAAACAGTTCGAAATCGACAAGTTGAGTGTCGTCGTCTGCTGGGATGACGTCGACCCATTTTGAACGGTCATGCATGTCTGCTGTGTTTACTTTCATTAAACGGAAGTTGACGGCTTGGTAGTTGGTGTCGATGTAATACCAATCATCTAGCTTAGCGATGCTGTACTCGATGCCAGTCTCTCGTGGGTAGAAAGGTTTTGCTTTCGCGTTTGGGTTGTTGGCATCAATGATCGAAACACCACTGGTTTCAGTGCTCGAGTGCCAAATGTAGACCTGTTCACCGTCTTTGCTTTTACTCAAAGAGGTGTAGTAAGCGCTGTCGGTTTCTTCGTAGATTAGCTCATCGCTTGTCTGAGATGTGCCCAATACATGTCGTAAAACTTGGTAACCCAGCAATGTTTGTGGATCTTTCTTGATGTAGTAGAAGGCTTGGTTGTCGTTTTGCCATGCAATTGCACTCGAGGCACCTTCAATTTCATCTTTCAGATATTCACCTGTCGTGAGGTCTTTAATCTTGATGGTGTAGATTCGGCGGCTAAGCGTATCTTCGCCATAGGCCAACAAGTTTTCGTTTGGACTGATCGTCAAGCCACCAACACTGAAGAATTCATGTTCTTTTGCCAGTGCGTTAACGTCTAAAATGATTTGCTTGTCTGCGCCTGCAAAGTCTTTTGCACGTAAGTGAACGGGGTATTCGTTGTCACCTGTGACTTCATTCGAATAGAAGTAGCTGCCTTTGCGAACCGGTACTGAATTGTCGTCTTTTGCGATTCGCCCTTTGATCTCTTCAAATAATTGTTTTTGTGCCGCTTCTGTATGTTTAAGCACCGTATCTGCGTACTGATTCTCTTGCTCAAGTTGTTTCAAGATCTCTGGGTCTTGGCGTTCATCATCGCGCATCCAGTAGTAATCGTCGATTCGGGTATCACCATTAATCGTCATTGCATGAGGGACTTTCTTAGCAACAGGAGCTTGTGTTTGCTGGGCGACAAGTTGCGATGGAGAGTAGTGGTTCATGGTTGTTATTCCTTGATTGCTGCATCCGGCGACAAGCGCGACCGATACGGCTAATGTGGTTAAAGCGAAACGCATCTTTATATCCTTAGTGTGCACCTTACTCGTTTTAATGCCAGCATCCTTTGTTGGTTAGGTTTCTTCCAGTGATGTTATTTATAATTGGATTCTGGATATGCACTTTCAGCGTAAGTGTCTGTTATTGTTTTCAAAAAATCAAAGTAATGTTAAATGAGATTGCTGATACGTGAGAGTGGAAGGAATAAATGCGAAACAAAAAAGGGACACACTTTTCAGTATGTCCCTCTTCGTTGTTTGGGTAGGGTTCGAGTTTTACTTTAGATAGCTAATGGCATTTCGTTTGAGTGGTCAGGTTTACGATTGACCCAACGTAAACCAAGCATAACGATAAATGACATTACGATCATCAAGCAACCGAGTGGCAACTGGTCTTGAGCCGGGAAGAACGATGCCAATAGTGTTGCGATACCAGCACCTAGGTTCTGCATGCCACCTAAGATCGCTCCTCCTGTACCAGCATGGTATGGGAATGGCGACAGTGCCCCTGTTGTTGCGGCTGGAAATAGGATACCAGCGCCCAAGAAGTAAATCGTTGCACCGCCAATCAAAGTTAATGCTGTTGTTTGACCGAATAGACCCGGTATTAACACCACTGCTGAGCCTACTAAGATCGACACTAGGCCGACATTCAGTGCGCGGCGCTCAGAGCGACGTTGTGCGATGTAACTAGATAGGCCTGCACCGATTAAGTAACCCGGAATGGGTAAAACAAACAAAACGTGGCTGGACGGTCCTGTCGGCGTGGAGGCTTACGTAAGACTCAATGTTTCGAGCTATTGTCTGCGAAACAAGAAGCATCATCTGACAGGGTGGTGAGAAGTCACGAACTTTATCATTTAGAATCTATGTTGTTTAGAAAACGGGCGATCTCAGGATGGTTTTTTAGTTGCTTAACTCCTTCTGCAATTAAAATATCGACCTGCTCTGCTTCTAGCTCTAGGTCTGTTGGAATATTATTAAGGTACTTCTTAAACTCGGGGTCGTCAGTGTTATTGAGGTTAATATTAACAAAATAGGTAGTGACGTTTCTTTTAGTCTCTAACTTTTTAAGCTCGCTTAGGTAAAGAGCTTTTGATACTTCATTGAGCCTATGAACTTGCACATCCGTCATAAAGCCAATGGTTTCAGATAGACTTGGTTCTTTAGTTGAGTGATCCATCGAAGACGTTGGCGATGCAGAAGCATCGATGGATATAGCAATTAGATGTGGTTTAACTTTAGAGCGAATTCGGTTGACGTACCGTTTATCACTCAAGTTCATTATGTCATAAATAGCAAGTAGACCAAGGTTGTCTGCTAATCCACCATCGACCAAATGGACATACTTCTTATCATTTTTATTGGAGTAGTTATTAAGGCCTTCTATGAGGGATACAGTAAAATGATTAGTTTCGTCTTGACTGTTTAAATTAAATAGAGCCTGATTGCCACACCCTGAGTGATTTTCGAGGACGACTGGGTTAAACATGATTGGAACGGCTGATGAAGCCGTTACTGCGCTTGCAATAGGATAAGATGAGATGTCTGCACAAAGTAGGTTGAAGTACTCTTGAGTAAACGAAAAGCGTACACCTTGGCTTAAGTCGGTAGCATTAATGATAACAAGTGGACTATTTAATGGGTCAAAATCTGCGAAAGTTGCATTATTGAAAAGTTGATTTTGGTAGTAAGCCATCGTTTCTTCTGTTCTACCAGAGGAAGAAAACCATCGTCTAGGGTTTAGGATGCGCCAAAAAAGGTCACTTCCTACATCGTTGTACAAGAAATCTTTTTCGAAATCAGTAAATATCTTGTCACCGTAGAGGCCATAATAAGCCGCTGTGAAGCTGCCACCAGAAACGGCGCTCATAATATCAACCTCTTCGAGTAGCGTATCGTCACTATTATCGAGATTAATTTGCGTCTCTTTGAGCCCTTTCAATACGCCATAGGAGAGTGCCGCTGCTCGTGTGCCACCTCCGGACATTGCTACAACGACAGTGTACTCTCCAGCCTCACGTTTTTGGAAGTTACCGCCAAAAGAATAGAGTTCAGTAACATCAGTGTTATATTGCAATCTTTCATTTTCGATACTGCCATAACTAGAGCAGCCAGAAAGTGTTATGAAGAGGTAAATAACAAAAAATGAACGCACAACTAATTCCTTTGATTATGAGCTTCGTATGTTTTTCAGTTTAGGTGCAACTAATTAATCTTCAAGTTTTTTTCGATGATGTGAAGTAAGTTTTTGTTAGAAAAACGCTTAAAAATTGACCGAGAGCCTCAGCAGCAGAAAAAGCTGGTGAATCAGTTTAAGGTCTAGTTGTTCACGGTTTGGCTATTTAAGTTTAGCTAACGGTTGAATCGAAAAAGGGACAAATGAAGATTTCATTTGTCCCTTTTTTGTTTTTCTTAGGTTCTAAGGTTTGAGATCTCGATGATATCCACCGAAACCGATTAACGAAGTTAGTCTTCGATAAACCAGTAACCTTTGTTTACCAATTCAGTCACGACAGTGACACCTGAAGGAGTCAAAGTGGTTGCTGAGTTAATCACCGAGTCATCACACAGTACGTTTAGTAGCGATGAATCCGCTTCTTCAACCTTGACCACTTCACCATTGATGTAAGCCGTGTTGCTTTCATTCTCATGGTAGAGCGCTTTTAAGCCCGATACTCGACAGATCTCGCCTTCTGACTCTAAGTGCTGAGCGATCTCTTCTTCTGTCCATAATGGCTCAGGAGCGACGATATCAAGCTGGTGGCGTGATTGGCTTAGCAAACATCCCATGAATTCACTGATGGTTTCAGGTTGTTCTAGTGCAGATTTCAACATGTCAGTGAGATTGCTTAAATCCGATGAACGAATCTTGCCGTAGCCTTCTTGCGTTTTAAATTCTGGATCGTGCAGGTGTACGTCACCCATATCATGAGCAAGCACAAAATCGGCGAAGTTGCTGATCAGCTCTTGTTCTTTAGGAGAGCGATAGCCAATAGAGTAGCTCATTGACGGCTCTAACGTGTTCCCTTCATGCGGGAAACCCGGTGGGATATAAAGGATATCGCCCGGCTCTAAGGTTTCATCAATGATCGGTTCAAAACCTTCGATTTGACGAAGTGCAGAAGCTTGAACGGTCTCTTTGTATTGGCCCACATCTTTCGCGCCAACCTTCCACTGACGTTTACCTTGACCTTGAATGATGAATACATCGTATTGATCAATATGTGGGCCTACGCCGCCTTCAGGTGCCGAGTAGCAAATCATCAGGTCGTCGAATAACCAGTTTGGTAAAGCTTGGAACGCTTCTGTCAGCTGATTTGCACCTTGGTGCCAGTGGTTCGCTGCTTGAACGATCAATTGCCAATGTGTTTCAGTTAGCTCGCCAAATTTCTCTTCGGAGAATGGACCATGTTCTGCAGTCCATTGGTTGTTGAGGTTAGAGACAAAGCGAGAATCCACTTCTTCTTCCATCGATAAACCAGCAAGTTCTTCCGGCGAAATTGGGTCGACGAAGTTTTGGAAGCCACCTTTTAAGATGGTTGGTTTTTTATGCCAGTAGTTTTCAAGAAATTCGGGCATAGAAAAGCTAAGTTGGTACATGTGAATCCTGTATGTTTTTATGCTAGATGCTAGATGCTAGATGCTAGATGCTAGTTTGGCTTGTAAATCTTGTTGGACAATCTTAATTGCTTCTAACGCCACTTTTGGGTCGATTTCGTTGCTTTCGAGCAGATAGATCAGGTCGACAGCTAACTTAACTTCTTCTGGCGCATTATCCAGTGGTGATGATGTGTTATCAGTGTTCATTTCGCTTAGGGTTCTCTAAGTTAATCAGTCTCTCAATATTTTTCATTGAGTCTTCACAGCGTTCTAATCGTTCTTTTGCTAATTGCCAAGCCTCGTCCGCTTTTTTCTTACTGTGGCGAGGCGCAGAATCAAACGCTAACTTTCGTACTCGTACTAAATCGACCAGTCGTTTTTGCCAATCTTGGTGCTGAGCGAGTTCGTTGTATAGGTCGTTGAGATTCTTGCCTGACTTACTTTTTCGGTCTAAGCG
Source organism: Vibrio sp. SG41-7 (assembly GCF_014164465.1). Taxonomy (NCBI): domain Bacteria; kingdom Pseudomonadati; phylum Pseudomonadota; class Gammaproteobacteria; order Vibrionales; family Vibrionaceae; genus Vibrio; species Vibrio sp. SG41-7. Next base: position 10,040 of record NZ_JACJFF010000090.1, read on the forward strand.
TAAATCATGGTTAGCGAGCTCCCTTTGGATTGCAGCTATCTGGTTAGTCAGTTTTTCCGTCAGGTAGTTGGCCCGAGATGCGGTCAGTTGATTTGTCGCTTGTTCACGAATAATGGTGTTGTACGTTGTTTGAGTTTCAAGAGCGTAGGGCAGTAAAATAGAAGAGCTGCACTTAAATAAGGTTCGGTCAAACAAGGCTTGATGATAAGCACCACGGGCTTTGTCGACCTGAGAACTGTGCCCAATTAAGGTATCCAGTACACTTTTAAGATTTGAAAAATGGTTCATTTCGCTTCCCATTGGCTGGTGGCTATAAGTTTACAAACCACGCTTCGTAAGCCAGTTTAATCGCAAGGACACTCACAACAGTCACAAAGACAGGTCGTATAAATGTAGCACCAAAGCGAATAGCAGAGTGTGCTCCAACAAATGCACCAGCCATCAAACAAAGCCCCATGGTTAAACCTAGAACCCAATCAATATGACCGAGAATCGCAAAGGTCACCAAAGAGGTGAAGTTGCTAGTGAAGTTCATCGCTTTAGACAAACCAGAAGCCAGTAAGATATTTAAGCGATAAAGCGCCATAGAACTCACCGTCCAAAACGCGCCAGTACCTGGGCCTGCAACACCATCATAAAAGCCAAGAATGAATCCTTGGTACTTTTGTTTTCTTTTAAGTACCGGACACGGTTTAGGAGACACATTATGGCTCACATCCGGAGTTTTATGAAAAATGGTATAGACAGCAGCGGCAAGAATAACTAATGGCAATACCTTCTCTAACCACTCTGTACTAATAGCATCAACAGTCAGGGTGCCGATTGTTGCACCTATTAATGTCGATATGAATGCATTGGTCCAACATTCAGGTTTGAACAGTTTCTTACGATAGTAAGTAAAAGCTGCAGTTGATGAGGCAAACGTTGCGGCCAGCTTATTAGTTCCGAGTGCAATATGTGGCGGTAAACCAAGCGATAGCAAAGCTGGGACGGTTAACATCCCTCCGCCACCGGCGACAGCATCGATAAAGCCTGCTGCAAATGCAACCAAGGCAAGTATGACCAACATGGTTGGCTCAATCATTTCCATAAATAGCTAGTGTTCTCGTTATCGGCTGTTAGGGCAGCCACATGAATAATCAATGGATTAGTCATGTTGGGTTGTGAATGCAAGGGCCTAGCGATGACAGGCCCATAACTACCTTGGGGGCAGTAAAATTAGTATTTTATTGTTCTTTTAAAAGGCGGTAGCGAATCGAGTAGGGATTTCCCGTATCGCTTCGTGACTATGCGTCTATCAAGGATCGTGACTTTACCAGAATCTCTTTCCTTACGCAGTAGTCTACCCACAGATTGAATAAGCTTTTTACTCGCATCTGGAACAGTAATCTGCATAAAAGGGTTACCACCGCGTGATTCAATATATTCTGAGTGTGCTTGCTCTACGGGAGAGGTAGGAACACCAAAAGGAATCTTGGTAATAACTAGGTTTTCAAGAAGCTCACCAGGTAGATCAAGACCCTCAGAAAAGCTGCCAGTTCCAAAAAGAACGCTGGTTTTACCTTGGTCTATTAGCTTTTTATGTTTTTTTAGGATTTCAGAGCGTGAAGTATCACCTTGAACCTGCAATTCCCATGATTTTTTAACGAAATCTGTTGCTAACGCCTCTGCAACTTTGTTCATTTGCCAGTAAGAAGAGAATAGAACGAGATTGGCTTTTTTGTCTTCTATTACCTTAGGCAAAATTTCAATAAGATATTCGGTAAACTGAGGTGCTTGTGGTTCGTACTTCATTGCCGGAACAATCAACTCAGCTTGACTCTGGTAATCAAACGGTGATGCCAAAGCCAAAAACTGTACGCCATCTTCTACTTTTTGGCTGATACCTGCTTGATGACAGAAAAAGCTAAAAGAGTTGAGCGCTCTCATGGTCGCAGATACTAATACGGCACCAACACAGCGGCTCCAGATTTGCTGGTCGAGTTGCCAACCCACCTCTAGTGGCGAAACATTAACAACGAAGTCGCCTTCACTCTCTTTATTCAGTTCGAGCCAACGAGCCAAAGGAGCGCCTTTTTCTCTCTTCGGTTCAGCCATTAAGCGCCAAACTTGGGCAAGGTTCTCTGTTCTTTGTATATAGAAGCCAATTTCTGCAAGTGCAGGCTCTGCAAGCTTTGCTGAAAGTTCTCCGTCTTTAACTCGTTCTGCAATCAGGTCTGCAATCTTCGCAACGGCTTGGCTCGCCTTTTGTGTGAGCTGCTTAAGATCTTTAGATTCATTCTCAAGCCACTCAGGTAAGTCGCCATGTTCGAAGCGATACAAGCCGTCTTCAAAGTGATTAGCGTCAAACTGTTTACTCATTTGAGTCAGGGTAGGGATCAGCTGTTGCACTGAGTCTTGCAGCTCATTTCGAAATCGATGAACACGCTTTTCGTCGGCGAGACCTGAAAGCTTAGTGATTGATTGATTCAAACGCTCCAACCATGACGCCGCGCCTTTTAAACTCGCAGCCGCAGAAGAGTGATCTCTGGCTACATGCGGTAAATGGTGAGCTTCATCGAATATATAGATGCTATTTTCTGGTTCAGGCAGTATCACGCCGCCGCCTAAGTCTGCATCAGCCATCACTAAACTGTGATTGGCGATGATCACGTCTGCTTTATCTAGCTCTAAGCGAGCTTTCTGGAAAGGGCAGTCTCTATGCGTAGGCATACTGTTGTTACAGCTGTGCTTATCACTGACAATCATCTGCCAAATCATGTTGTCGATGGGTTTTGGCCACGAATCACGGTCACCATCCCATTTACCTTGGGTTAGGCTGCGGTACATGGTTTGAAGTTGGTCGATATCCTTTTTCTTCGGCTTAGATTCGAACATTGCCATTTGTCCGCCATCAATTTGTCCACCATCAAGCCCACAAGCAACGGCTAACTTCTCGGAGCAACAATAACGCTGTCTTCCTTTCGCTAATATAAAAGAAAACTCTCGATCAGTCAGTCTTCTATATAGAGGGAGATCTTTATTGACGAGCTGCTCTTGTAGCGCAACCGTGGCCGTCGATATAACTATTTTTCGATTATTGAGCACAGCGACAGGAATAGTAGCCATTAAATAAGCCAGTGATTTCCCGATCCCTGTCCCCGCTTCTGCAACAATCATGCGATTACTTTTGTGGTATTGACCACAAAGTGTCTTCGCTATTTCTGCAACAAGGTAATTTTGAGCACGTCGAGGTACAAAGTTGTCCAACTGATCTTGGAGGTTTTGATAACTGGTGCGAATAGATTTTTGAATTTTAGTAGTTAGCATACTGTGACCTACTTAACGGAGCGAGGATAGTAGCACATATCACTAGTCGGTACATTTACGGTGAAATAGCTGGCTTTTGAATCAAAGGTAGATCTCGTTCACAAAAAAAAACTGAACCTTCAGGAACTTAACGATTTTATTTATGCTGTGAAATATAAATATTAAAAAAGACTTGGTTGCAGGTGTAAAGTTCTGGTTCTTGGTCGCTTTGTAGAATATTTTTGGTTGTTAATTCTGTTTTGTTCTTTTTTTGGATTGTTGTATTTCCTGGTAAAACTAAGGGTAACTTGCTCGTAAAACAATGAAAAAAAATGTAAGTGATTGATTTTGATTGATTTGTGTTTTTTTTAGGTTTATTTTTAGTTTATTTGACACGCAGGATAATCTTTTGCAATCTAGACCTCGAAATTTAGTGACGGTGATTAACCAACAAAGATTGGTAATGACCAGGCATAAAAATAAAAGGGAACCGGGCAAGGATCTCCCATTCTTAGAAAAGGCAGTGGATTTATTATGAAAAAGACTCTTTTAGCGCTAGCAGTAATGACTGCGGCAGGTTCAGCAAATGCAGCTATCGAAATTTACAACCAAGATGACGTAACTGTAGGCCTTAAAGGCGATATCGAAGTTGTGTACAAAAACTCTTTAACTACTAGCTCAATGGAGCAAGTTATCGAAGATGCCGATTTTGGCTTTGATGTGCGTTATGCTGTAAACAGCGACTGGACTGTAGGCGCATTTTGGGAATTCAACGGCTCTGATCAAGCTAACTCAGAAAATACTAAAAACGGCGATACATATGTAGCTGCATACCACAAAACTTTTGGTTCAATTAAATTTGGTCGCCTTTGTACTGCAGTTGACGATCTTGGTATCGGATCAGATGAAGCATTTGGTATTAAGACTTACCTAGATAACACTACAAACGAATGTGGTGATGAAGGTATCCGTTATGACTTTGATAACGGAGATCTATATGTGACTGCAGGTTATGTTCAAGATAAAGTTGATGGTTCAGACAACGAGGAAAACCCTGGTAGCGACACAGATTACATGGACATGCGTCTCGGTTATCGTTTAGCTGATTTTGATATTTCTGGTTTCATGTCAAATACAAGTGTAGATGCTGAAAGACAGCAAGAATTGGAAGCCACAGCCACTTCTCCATACACAGCTAAAGTTGACCACCAAGGTTACGGCGCAGAATTAGTATACTCTGGTATTGAAAACACTTACTTATCTACTGCATATTACGCCACAACGTCTGATGCTGCTAACGATGATAATACCGTGATTGCTTTTGCAGCTGGTTACACGATGGGACTTTGGGGATTCAACGGTGGTTATTCATTTGGTAACCATGACGATAGCTCTAAAGATGCTGATAACTGGTTTGTGAATACTACTTACGCAGTAGCTCCTAACACTAATACTTACGTTGAAGTTGGCGGTGAAAGCTCTGACCGTGACACTGGTACTGCTTTAGCTATTGGTGTTGAAGCGTCATTTTAATTGACTGCTTAACCTATTTGTAGATAAATAAGCCACCTTCGGGTGGCTTTTTTGTTAATATAAAGAGTATGTTAGGTCATTTTATTTATTCTGGGATGAGAACAACAATGAAGAAAGCATGGTTAGCATTAGGGTTGCTTGCAACCGTAGTCGGCAGTGTAAGTGCTGCGACTTTAACACCACAAAATGGAGTGTCCATTCTATTTATTAATGGGCAAGCTGCTGAAAGCAAAATCAGTGATAATCAAATCAATGAGGGTTTTAACCAAGTTGTTGTTCGCTTTGATAAAAAATTTGGTAATAGTGGAGTATACTCTTCAGCGCCTTATATATTGAGCTTTAATGTTACCGGTGATGAAGTAAAAATTAAGTCCCCAAAAGCGCGTAGTTATATTGAAGCAGAGAAGGTCTTCGAAAGCGGAAATCCTTCATGGAATGTTGTACAAGATGAAGTGGCAATCAAATATCAACAGAATGTCATTGAGCGTAAACCTGGTTTTGCACCTTTTGGCGGGTTAGACTCTCGGTTGGTTGAGTATAATGAAAGTAATGCGATCTACTTCAAGGATGGTGTGTTGCTTGATAAACCGGCTGACGCCGTGGCTCTAGTTCCTGTGGCAACAGGAATGGTTGTAGAAAATGAAGCCAAAACTCAAACGAAAACAGCGCCAACAGAAGCTCAAAATGTCGAGCAATTGAAAGCTTGGTATCTAAAAGCTTCTAAAAATGAGCGCAAAGAATTCCGTAAATGGATGATTGATCAAGAGTAATTAATCTTCATATACAAAAAGGCAAGGCATAATTAATGTCTCGCCTTTTTATATCACGATGAGTTAAATTTCTTTCCACTCACCTGGTTGAAGCTGACCCACGTTCATATTCCCCATCGAATAGCGAATAAGTCGCAGGGTAGGGAAGCCGATATTTGCTGTCATTCGTCTCACCTGACGGTTACGCCCTTCAATGATAGTAATCGCTAACCATGTTGTCGGTATTGCGGCTCTGAAACGCACTGGAGGGGTTCTTTCCCACACAACTGGTTCAGACATCACCTCAACCTGAGCAGGCAGTGTCATGCCGTCTTTTAGCTCCACGCCTTTTCTCAATTTATCTAAATCTTCCTCAGAAGGTGCGCCTTCAACCTGCACCCAGTAAGTCTTTGGTGATTTTGAGTTTGGCTGAGTTAACTTAGCTTGGAAGATGCCATCATTGGTCAAGACCATTAATCCTTCGCTGTCGCGATCAAGTCGACCCGCCGCGTAAACATCTTTAACCGGAATAAAGTCGGCGAGTGTTTTCCTGCCTTCGCCATCAGTGAACTGGCTGAGAGTATCGAAAGGCTTGTTGAACAAAATGACTTTGCGATCTTCGATTGCCACCTTAGGTTTCACGTTGGTAGGTTTGCTTTTATGTCGGTGCTTACTCGAGTGCGATTTTTTATGCGAACTACCCGTGTTATTTTTATCACTGCTTCGGTTTTGTCTATTACCGCTTTGTTTTAATGTTGCACCAGCACGAGCTGGTTTGTCTGAACGAGATGCGCTGCGTGAGCGAGTAGACATGTTAACTACCTTGCAAAAATGTAAACGAAGTGTGCTGAAAAGTTTTCACTGAAACGGAATTGAGCTATCATTTGCGCGCCTAAAAGACACAAAATAGAACAAGTTGATGGACTCTTAAGCCTGATTTGTTTAATTATACCTTCGTGTTTTATTATAACTGGCTCTTTTATTAAAACAAAGCACTCACGGATTTGGTTCATGCTGTCATCAAGATTGCATGAAAAATAAGATAGAGTACGACTATCGAGTAAGCAGTTTTCACTCTTTGAGTGGCTTACTGGTCAATTTATAACATGCTCACTATTTTAAATGAGCTTGTAAGAACTATAGGGAAATTTCATGCCTACTGAAAAACCAACGATCATCTATACCATTACAGATGAAGCTCCGGCGCTAGCAACATACTCTCTGCTGCCAATCATTCAATCTTTTACAGCTTCTTCTGGTATTAACGTTGATACTCGCGACATTTCACTTGCAGGGCGCATTATTGCCAACTTCCCTGACTATTTGAACGAAGAGCAACGTATTGGTGATGCATTAGCAGAACTAGGTGAATTGGCTAAGACACCAGAAGCGAACATTATCAAGCTTCCAAACATCTCGGCATCTGTACCTCAGCTTCAAGTAACGATCAAAGAGCTACAGTCAAAAGGTTACGCACTTCCTAATTACCCAGAAGAAGCAAACACTGACGAAGAGAAAGCAGTAAAAGCGACTTACGATAAGATCAAGGGTAGTGCAGTAAACCCAGTATTGCGTGAAGGTAATTCAGATCGCCGCGCACCACTTTCAGTTAAAAACTACGCGAAGAAAAACCCACACTCAATGGGTGCATGGTCAGCAGATTCTAAGTCTCATGTTGCAAGCATGGAAGACAAAGACTTCTTCGGCAGCGAAAAATCGACAACAATCGATGGTGCGACTGAAGTAAGTATCGAGTTTGTAGGTAAAGATGGCGCGAAGAAAACACTGAAGTCAGCTTTTGCACTGCAAGATAAAGAGATCATTGATGCATCAGTGATGAATAAGGCCGCTTTGGTTGCATTTTTCGAAAAAGAAATCGCATCGGCTAAAGAGCAAGGTGTACTGCTTTCTCTTCACATGAAAGCAACGATGATGAAAGTATCTGATCCTGTGATCTTTGGTCATGCGGTTAAGGTTTACTACAAAGACGTATTCGCTAAACATGGTCAACTGTTTGAAGAGCTAGGTGTTGATGTTAACAACGGCATCGGTGATGTATACGCAAAAATTGCTGCACTTCCTCAAGATCAGAAACAGGCAATCGAAGCTGACCTGCAAGCGGTATACGAGACTCAGCCACCACTAGCGATGGTTGATTCGGACCGTGGTATTACTAACCTACACGTACCAAGCGATATCATTGTGGATGCATCTATGCCTGCAATGCTACGTTCTTCTGGTCAAATGTGGGATCCAGAAGGTAAGCAAAAAGATACCAAAGCAATGATCCCAGATCGTAGCTACGCGAGCATTTACCAAGCGGTTATTGATTTCTGTAAAGAGAACGGCGCTTTCGATCCAACAACGATGGGTAGCGTACCAAACGTTGGCTTGATGGCTCAAAAAGCGGAAGAGTACGGTTCTCACGATAAGACTTTCATCCTTGAAGCTGCTGGTCAGGTTCAAGTTGTTGACGCTTCAGGCGCTGTGCTTCTAGAGCAAGACGTAGAGGAAGGCGATATCTTCCGTATGTGTCAGGTTAAAGATGCACCAATTCAAGATTGGGTTAAGCTAGCGGTTACTCGTGCTCGTGCATCGGGTGTTCCTGCGGTATTCTGGTTAGATGCAGCTCGAGCACACGACGCTCAGCTTATTAAGAAAGTAGAAGCTTACCTTCCTGAATACGATACTGATGGTCTTGAAATCAAGATCCTTGCTCCACTTGAAGCAACGCAATACTCACTGGTTCGTATCAAAGAAGGTCTAGATACTATTTCTGTTACAGGTAACGTATTACGTGATTACCTAACGGATTTGTTCCCAATTCTAGAGCTTGGTACATCAGCTAAAATGCTATCGATTGTTCCACTAATGAACGGTGGCGGTTTGTTTGAAACAGGTGCTGGCGGTTCTGCTCCTAAGCACGTGCAACAAGTAGAGAAAGAAAACCACCTGCGTTGGGATTCTTTAGGTGAATTCTTGGCATTAGCGGCATCTTTAGAGCACCTAAGCGTGGTCACTGGCAATGCTAAAGCACAAGTTCTAGCTGACGCGCTTGATAAAGCGACGGGTGAGTTCCTAGATAAAAACAAATCTCCTTCACGTCGAGTAGGTGAGCTTGATAACCGTGGTAGCCATTACTACTTAGCAGCATACTGGGCTAAAGCGCTTGCTGAGCAAACGGTTGACGCTGACCTTGCTGCTGAGTTTGCAGGTGTGGCAAGTCAATTGGCTGAAAGTGAAGAAGCTATTGTTGCTGAGCTAAACAACGCTCAAGGTCCTGCAGGTGATTTAGGTGGTTATTACCTACTTGATGATGCATTGGTTTCATCACTAATGCGTCCAAGTTCAACACTGAACGCATTCATTGACGCATAGTGATTAGACTCACCGTTAGCAAATTATGGTCATGATTTACTAACGAGTTGCTTGGTCTGACAGTTAAGTCATAGACCAAGACAAAACGAAAGACGCTTTAACGATAACGTTAAAGCGTCTTTTTTTATTCATAATGCTTTCCTAGACCTAGACCTAGACCTAGACCTAGAC
>NZ_JACJFF010000091.1:0-19012 GCF_014164465.1 Vibrio sp. SG41-7
CATTTTGAGCCAAAGGTTGAAGATAACTTCCGAACTGAAAGCGACTAACAACGGGTCTTTGACCCGTATCCGGACTTTCAGTCCGTAATACTAACCCACCTACTTTAGTAGGTGGTTGTTAAGTCCTTGGTTCTGTTCGTGTGGCTTCGATTCCGATCATTACCATCCCGGTGTGTGTGATAGGTGTATTTGCAGTCATGCATCTACTTGGGTTTAGTATCAACGTGCTGACTATCTTGGCCATCATTCTTGCAATTGGTTTAGTTGTCGATGATGCCATTGTTGTGGCTGAAAACTGTTACCGACATATCGAAGAGGGCGAAACCCCTTTTAATGCTGCAATCAAAGGGTGTCGAGAGATCGTTTTTCCTGTGATAGCGATGACGCTCACGTTAGCGGTCGTATATCTACCTATTGGCCTGATGTCGGGCTTAACCGCCGATCTATTTAGACAATTTGCTTTCACGTTAGCTGCTGCAGTGATCATCTCAGGGTTTGTCGCTTTAACGCTTTCACCCATGATGTGTGCTTACTTAATGAAGCCAGTTACAAAGCCAGCAAGGTGGTACAAAAAAGTTGATGCGAAGCTGAATGTTCTGTCTGACTTGTACACCAAAGAACTGAGCAAATGGTTTGAGCGTAAAACACTGATGAGCTGTATTGCTTTGGTGTTGATTGCTCTGTCTGTTTTGGCGGTTTGGAAAATGCCTCAAGTGCTACTTCCAACCGAAGACACTGGTTTTGTCGAGGTGACTTCAACGCCACCAACAGGGGTAGGGCGTCAGTATCACCTCGACAACAACGAGCAACTTAACAGTGTGTTCAAAGGTGATCGTTCGGTAGAGGCAAACTTGTCTTACATCGAAGGGACTCCGACCAATCACGTTTTATTGAAATCATGGGGCGAGCGTGACCAGTCAGCTGATGAACTGGTTAACGAGTTTATCGCCAAAGCGCAAAGTTCGGTCTCTGCTTATGGCATGTCTTTCAAGGTTCGCTCGGCAGATAACTTAAGCATAGCGACCAATATGATCCTTGAGCTGACGACGGTTAACCGCGACACCTCGGTGCTGTCTGAAACCGCAAGTGAGGTCGTTGAGGCGCTTGAGGGTTATGAGGGCGTGACCAACATTAATAATTCGATGTTACGCGACCAATTACGTTATGACTTGTCGATTGACCGTAATGCGATTGTGTTGTCTGGTGTTGATTACAGTAACGTAACCAACGCGTTATCGACCTTCCTTGGATCTGTGAAGGCGGCAGATTTGCAAGCCGATGACGGTTATACATACCCCATTCAAGTTCAAGTAAACCGAAAGGATCTCGGCGACTTTAAGGTTCTCGATAAGCTGTATGTGGATTCACAGTCGGGGCAAAGGCTTCCTTTGTCTCAGTTTGTATCAATCAAACAAGTGACATCGGAATCTAACTTTAAGACGTTCATGGGTAAAGACAGCGCTGAAATTACCGCAGATTTGATGCCCGGATACACGGCGAGTGATGTGAAAGCCTACATTGATGATACGGTTCCAAGCTTATTGAAACCGGCGCAGAGCTACGAGTTCAATGGCATAGTTAAAGACTTGGTTGATTCAACAGCAGGCGCACAAGTGCTGTTCGTATTAGCGTTGATTTTCATCTTCTTGATATTGGCCGCGCAGTTTGAAAGCTTTGTCGACCCAATGATCATCTTGCTGACGGTGCCATTGTGTATCGTGGGTGCGATTTTGACGCTGTCGGTATTTGGTCAAAGTCTCAATATTTATTCGAAGATCGGGCTACTGACATTGGTTGGCCTAGTGACCAAACACGGTATTTTGCTGGTGGAGTTTGCCAACGAGAAACGTAAATCTGGCGTGAGTGCAAAAGAAGCGGCGATCAGCAGTGCACGTTCAAGGCTGCGTCCTATCTTGATGACCTCACTGACGATGATCCTCGGTTCATTGCCATTGGCATTAGCAGATGGTCCGGGTTCATTAGGTCGAATCAATATTGGTTTGGTGTTGGTCGGAGGTTTGACTGCCGGAACCTTCTTCTCACTGTTCTTAGTGCCAGTGGCTTACGTTGGTATGGCGAATCTAAAACAGATGGACATACTGACTCGGTTGAGAACGAAACCCGCATAACTCGCTATATAGATTGACGAGTCAATTGAAGTGAAAACTAAAACGCGCCTACCATGACCATGGTGGGCGCGTTTGTATTTATTCTCTCAATTGCCATGAAAGGCTAAGAGAGTTTGTTTCATTTAACATGGTGCGAAGCTGTCTAGAACTGTGCGAAATTGTCCAGAACGGTACGAAGCTGTCTAGAGCGGTACAAAACAGTCTAGAACGATACAAAACAGTCTAGAACGGTGCAAAATTGTCATGAACCACGGTTGGTATCGTCCAACGTTGATGCGCATCTATAGGCTCTGGTAGCGAATTGTGGTGTGGTATTTGTCCACGGTCTCCATACAACCACAATACCAAGTTCGAACGTTCACCACTTGTTATCGGCAGCGCCGCATGTGCGACGTTTCCTCGATGAATCATAGCGACACCGGGCGTGAATGTTGTTTCGTTCATCTTACCCGTAGCAGGGTCATAAAAATTAAGTTCTGACCCTGAAAACTCTTCATCTGGCATATTTACGTTAATGTTGAGCGTGACAGAAGACGCATCAGTATGGAGACGTAAAGAGGTATCTTTATTCGCTTGATACTGAATCGAGAACCCAAAAGTTTGTGTATCGTAGCCCATGATTTCTGGGAACAATAAACGAGCGATAGGGCGCATGTAACTGTCGAGTAAATCTCGGTAAAACGCTTGGAAACTTGGCGCTGCTAAATAACCTTCTGAACGGCTGTCTAACATCGCTCCACCACGGTTAAGCACTATGCCATATGGTGGGCGCAGCGGAATTTGTGCGTTAGAGACCGCTTCCAAGTAATCACGCAACTCAGCGAGACGTTCAGCATCAAAGAACTGGAACTTAAATACTCCAGGAGAGATCTCTTCGAGCAAGTCTTTTACCGCGATTTCTTTCGTTGGATTTTGCCAAGCTTCTCTGACAGTTTCACGCAGGCGGGCATCTAACAGCGAATCATCGAAATCCAATTGGCTGCCTTCCGCACTTGCTTCCCATTCTTTCCAAGCTTCGCTGAACAAGCCCTTATTGTTGTCCCAAAACTGTTGTACAGAAGGAGCTCGTTGAAGCATCGCTTCTCGTGTCGGTAAATCGATGGCGCGTGCGCGCTCTAGTTGATTAGATAACATAATGTGTTCGCTCCTTTTGTTTGCTTGCGACCAAACTATTACACCAAGGTTTGTAGATAAACGGGGTGCAGGGCAAAACAGAATTAACGTTTTCTATATAATCAAATAGCGGCTTAGCGGTTCTGCTTAAGTCAATAAGCGGCAGGAATAGTAGTGATGAACAAATTACGGAGTGATGGGAAGCTTAGACGAACATACAAATCCTTTTGCAAGTTCGATGGGGGAAGCGTTATTTAGAAATCGTAGTTTAGATTCATTGAACTGTAGATTTCAGCGTTACTTTGGTCTGACGCAACCGTAGTATTGTAAATGTATTCGGTATCAAACGTGAGTGCCAAATTGCCCATCAGAATGTTCTTCAAATAGCCCTTTAGGTTGTAGTTGGTATTCTCTTCACCGTAAGCCATGTTAGCCGTTGCCCCCATAGAAAACGTTTCTGTTAGGGTTAATGATCCATCAATATTGGCATTGACGATCAGTTCATAGTTCTCTTTGTTTGGAAACTCTTCATCAGAAGACTGTCGCTTACTGATTCGGTAACCCGGACCGGCAGATCCTTGGAGTTTGATTCTTTCAGTATCATAAAAGTGGCGACCCAGTCCTGTAGCCGTTATGAATTGCTTACGATAAGTACCAAAGTGGTCGTGTTCAAAACGTGTTGTGGCGACCAAATAGGTGACTTCGTTCAGGTCATAGCTAATGCCATAGTTGGTGGTATAGCGATTGGTGCCGTCTTCATCGTTTTCAGCATCGGTATAGTAGGTATCAAATTGAACTCGTTGGCCCCAGTTCTCTTTTTTGTATCCAACAGAGATTCCAGAGTTGATCGACAAAGATGAGCTTGTGTTTTGTGAGTAGATAAATCCGAGCTTAGTCAGGGTCGTAAAAGGGGATTCTTCAGCTTCTTCTTTTAACTCAGAAGCTTCGCTTAATACGACGTCGTCCTCGAGTACAACTTCTTCAACCTCTTCTCCAAATACGGGCATAGAGAACGCGATGAGAAATAAAGGCAGTTTTGCTCGGGATCGTGTGTATGAAACTGTATTGGTTAATGGGCGCGTTGTTTGTGAGGTAGTGTGTGTCGACATAATGGTTTGGTTTATAAAGTGATTTAACACGACGAACGTAAGGTTAGCCGTGAATAGTAGTCAATGATTGAATCGAAAATTGGATTGATTTAAGACGCGATAGGCAAAGGCGAGAAGATGGTTTTAATCGCAGAAAACCCGTTGCCTCGATGAGGGTTGAAATCTTCAATATGCACAAAGAATTCAAGTATCTCAGAGGGTTTATCATCTTCGATTAATAGGAACTCGAGTAATCCCTGTTCGACATGGCATGAAACAATGGTCTCACTCGAATAGTCAGCTAGAACCTGTTCAACATTGATTAAGACGCTGGTCTCAGGCAAGACGTTGAAAGCATCTTGCGCGCATTTAAGAATACAGCTGCACACATACTCACGATATAAGGTGTTGCTTTCAGAAAGAGGCATCGTTTCAAGCTTCACTTCGCCTTGGCACAATACCTTTTTCTCTTTAGGGATGACGTTGTGCTTATTAACCTGAATATTGACTTCTAATAGGTGCCCATTCTTATAGGTATTAAAGTTATGGTTTATCAGCTTGGTGTCGACTACAGCGGCGTTTATAGGGTTCTGCTGCGCTTCTGAAAGGGCAGAAAGCTTGGCGCCACTATCGTTGTTTAAAATGCCTTTCGACAACTGATTACCTTTGGCCCAGTAGCTGTAGTGTTGAACCCAACTTACAAACTCAGTTTTGTATTGTTCGATGTCTTTTTCGGCCGCACGCTCAATATTGTTGGTGAGGGTGTACAACTTCGACTTGCTGCCCAGCAACATATCTAGCCAGTTAGGCTTGTACTCATCGAGTGCTTCCATGGCTTTGACTTTATGATCGAATCGGACCGTTGGCATTGCCGGCGCAGGTTCCATCGCAATCGACTCCCAATTCATTTTTGGGGTCGGAATGGTATGCACGGATTGGATTAAGTGGAGGTGCTGATTGAATAAGCTCACTTCGCTTACCGCGTCCTCAAGTTGTTTGGTATTCATCTACATTCCTGTCGACTGTTGTTCTTGTCATTTGGCGCTTAGTTTATGTTCAAAGTGCGCGAACAGTATTTAAATGAACGTGAATGATCTTTCGTGAGGTTGCTTGATATTGGTTTAGGAATATTTTGGGGAGAAAGCTAGGTTTATGATTGAAATAACAGCATAGAAACACAGAGAACAGGCGCTCTCTGTGTTGGTCAATTTGCTATTATAGAAACTCGCTGATGGGTATTATCTTTGGCGTCTTGCGACCAAAGTAAATCGGTAATCGTTAGACGTGAAGTAGTTACGGCTGTATTCAAACACCGTGTTATTGGCAAGGTAACCGCGAGTACGTTTTTCAATGATAGGCTGAGCTGGGTCAATACCTAGCTGTTTCGCAACATCTTCAGGCGGAAGAATCGGCACCAATTCTTGCTCACTTCTATCAATCACCATGCCTTTGGTGTTCTCAATAAAGTCGTACTTTGATGTCTGCATCACTTGATAGGTGAGATCTGGGAATAGGGCAACAGGTAACCAAGTTTCTTCAACCGTGATTGGATTGTTGTCTATGAAACGAACACGCTTTACGTAGAAAACCAATTCGCCTTCTTTGATATCTAAATGCTCAGACATCGCCAAAGAACACGGCTTCATTTCAAAGGCCAGAACGTCACTGTGTGTAACCACATCCAAATGCGCCCACTTTTCTTGAAAGCTCGACTGTTTGTAGATGTCGTAATTGATCTTGTTCTCTTTGACGTAAGTGCCGCTGCCTTGAACGCTTTCAAGCTCATCGTTTTCGATCAGTAGTTTCAGCGCTTGCCTAACCGTCACACGGCTTACCGAGAATACTTCACGCAATTGCGCTTCTGTTGGGAGTGCTTCTCCAACTTTATATTCTCCAGAACTGATCTTTTCTCTTATTGCATCTGCGATTTGGCGATACATAGGGAGTCTTGCCATTTTTGCCTCATTTGTGCGCTAGAACAACTAGACTTTGATTAACAACCTGTACCTTAAATACGTAAATTTGCTCTATATAAGCCTTGCTTTAAAGGTTAGTGTGAGCGTCGTATCGGCGTTTTGTAGTACATATAATACAAATTAAACGATACATAACAAGCTTTCTTAAAGGATTTGCCAATACGATTTAAATACAAATTAAATACAAATATGTATTGATGAGATCGTGATTACGGATTAAATGTCTTGAAGTTGTATTATTCTTCTCGTCGGCAGGGACGACTGTCGTACTAATCCGTGACTATGGGACAAAGGTTATGAAACTTACTACTCTAACGAATAAGTCGCTCGTAAATCTGCAAACTACGTTTAGCAGTCGAGAAGAAGCGATTTACGCACTTGCTGACCAACTGGATCAGCAAGGCAAACTGCATAACAAGCAAGAGTATCTTGATGCAGTATTTGCTCGTGAAGAGCAAGGCCCGACAGCGCTTGGCGAAGGCCTAGCAGTACCGCATGGCAAGACTGACGCGGTTAAAGAAGCTGGCTTCGCTGTAGCAACGCTTAAAGAAGACATGAAATGGAAAGGCTTGGATGAAGACGAAGATGTGAATCTTATCTTCCTAATTGCGATTCCAAATGCAGAAGCGGGTTCTACCCACATGCATCTGCTTACCGCACTGACAACTACATTGGTTGACGACGATGTTCGCGAAGCGGTATTAAAAGCGACAACGGCTGAAGAAATCTTTGCGCTTCTTGATGGCGACAATCAACAAGAAGAAAAACAAGACAACTTAGATACAAATGCACCGACAATTGTATGTGTTACTGCTTGCCCTGCAGGCATTGCTCATACCTATATGGCGGCAGAATATCTTGAAAAGGCGGGCAAAAAGCTTGGCTATAATGTGCATGTTGAAAAACAAGGCGCAAACGGTATTGAAGATCGCTTAACTGCGGAACAACTTAATAATGCTGTAGCGTGTGTGTTTGCTGCTGAAGTTGCGATTAAAGAATCTGAGCGCTTTAATGGCATTCCTCGTGTTGAAACCCCAGTTGCAGAACCGATTAAGCACGGTGAACGCATTCTTAATGAAGCGATTGAAGAGTCGAAAAAAGGTAATGGTGCAGAACGTAAAGTTGCTACCGATGACAAACCGAAGAAACTGCCGTTGAAAACTGAGCTTAAACAAGCACTGCTTTCTGGTATTTCTTACGCGGTTCCTCTTATCGTTGCTGGTGGTACTGTTCTTGCGGTTGCTGTTCTTATCGCGCAAATTTTTGACCTGCAAGAGCTCTACGCAACAAAAGATTCTTGGCTATGGATGTATCGCAAACTAGGTGGCGGCCTACTGGGTACGTTGATGGTGCCAGTACTGGCGGCTTACACAGCTTACTCATTAGCAGATAAACCGGCACTGGGTCCTGGTTTTGCCGCGGGTATTGCAGCAAACATCATTGGTTCAGGTTTCCTTGGTGGTGTCGTTGGGGGTTTGATTGCTGGTTACGTGATGCGTTGGGTAAAAGAGCATGTTCGCTTAGGCCCTGCGTTTAACGGCTTCCTTACTTTCTACCTTTATCCGGTGATCGGTACTTTGGTGGCAGGTAGCTTGATGCTATTTGTTATCGGTAAACCTGTAGCGTTCCTAAACCAAGGTCTAACGGACTGGTTGAACGGTATGTCAGGCACCAATGCGCTGTTATTGGGTGCGATTCTTGGTCTGTTTGTATCATTCGACTTGGGTGGTCCGGTAAACAAAGCCGCTTACGCATTCTGTTTAGGTGCAATGGCGAACGGTGTTTATGGCCCATACGCAATCTTTGGTTCAGTAAAAATGGTATCAGCGTTCACCGTAACGGCTTCAACCATGATTGCTCCACGCCTATTTAAAGACTTTGAGATTGAAACCGGTAAATCTACATGGCTACTTGGCCTAGCGAGTATTACCGAAGGTGCAATCCCAATGGCGATTGAAGATCCAATCCGTGTAATCGGTTCATTCCTACTAGGCTCTGTGGTTACAGGCGCGATGGTTGGTGCGGCAGGTATCGGTCTATCGACTCCGGGTGCAGGTATTTTTTCTATCTTCTTGTTACACGATTCAGGTTTGGGCGCATTCTCTGCTGCTGCAATCTGGTTCGGTGCTGCGATTGTCGGCACAGTGATTTCAACTGTTACTCTTCTGATGTGGCGTGGTCATGCTGTAAAAAAGGGTAAGTTTGAAGCAAGTACTGCAACACAGAACTAACTAAATTTTGAGCTAACTTCTAACTCGCAATTAAAACACCATATAAAAAATAACGAACAACTTGGCTGTCCTAAATACCTGTGCTCCTAACGGTTTTATTCACACAGATTCTGGGCGTGGTTTTCTGCACCCTAAATTTAGTGGCAGCCAATTTTAACCCCTTGAAAAACTTTAATTTAGTCGTATTTGAGTTCGAATTTTAGATTTACTCGAAGCGACACATTTAGGTAAATGATTATGACTACATCACGCGTACATATTACTCCACACATGCACTGGGATCGTGAATGGTATTTCACAACAGAAGAGTCTCGTATTCTTCTAGTGAACAACATGGAAGAAATCATGAACCGTCTGGAGAGTGATCCAGAATACAAATACTACGTTCTAGATGGTCAAACCGCTGTTCTAGAAGACTACTTTGCGATCAAACCAGAGAACACAGAACGCGTAAAAGCATTGGTTGAAGCGGGCAAGCTTATTATTGGCCCTTGGTATTCTCAAACCGACACAATGCAAGTTTCTGGTGAGTCAATTGTACGTAACATGATGTATGGCATTCGTGACTGTATGAAATTTGGCGACGCAATGAAGATTGGTTACCTACCAGATTCATTCAGCATGAGTTCTCAACTGCCGATGATCTATAACGGTTTCGACATCACGCGTGCAATGTTTTGGCGTGGTTGTTCAGAGCGTCATGGCACGAATAAAACAGAATTCTTATGGCAATCAAACGACGGCAGTGAGGTTACGGCACAAGTGCTTCCGCTAGGTTACGCAATTGGCAAATACCTTCCACAAGACGAAGAAGGCTTGCGTGCTCGTTTAGATAAGTACTTCCCAGTGCTAGAAAAGCCATCGGTAACGAAAGACATTTTGCTGCCGAATGGCCATGACCAAATGCCGATTCAAAAAGACATCTTTGAAGTAATGGACAAACTTCGCGAAATCTACCCAGATCGCGAATTCTCAATGAGCCGCTTTGAAGAAGTATTCGAAAAAGTAGAAGCAGCACGCGACCAACTCGATACAATCAAAGGCGAATTCAACGACGGAAAATACATGCGTGTTCACCGTACTATTTCGTCTACGCGTATGGACATCAAACTGATCCACGCTGAAATCGAAAACAAGATTGTAAATATCTTAGAGCCGCTAGCGTCTATCGCTTGGACATTAGGCTTCGAATACCACCACGGCTTGATTGAGAAAATGTGGAAAGAGAGCATGAAGAACCACGCTCACGACTCGATTGGCTGCTGTTGTTCTGACAAGGTTCACGCTGAAATCCTAAACCGTTACATCCTTGCGGACGACATGGCGACCAACCTGATTCATTTCTACAAGCGTAAGATTGTTGACCACATGCCGGATCGCGAAGGTTGCGACAAACTAGCAATGTTCAACCTTTCTCCGTACGAGCGTGAAGAAGTGGTGAACACGACTATCACTATCCGCGCTCAAGAATTCTCAATCTTTGATGAAAACCAAAACCCAGTTGAATACTTCATCCAAGACAAGCGCCAAATTGACCCAGGTAAAGTAGACCGCCAAATCGTTCACTACGGTAACTACGACCCGTTCATGGAGTTTGATATTCAAATCAAACGTAGTGTTCCAGCAATGGGCTTCACCACGTTACACATCCAAGGTAACGAGAAGGGCGCAGTAAAAGTTGCAGAACAAAAGGACTACTTGTTAGAAAACGAGTACTACCGAATCAATGTGAACGACAACGGTACTCTGACTATTTTCGATAAAGAGACAGAACAAGTATTCGACCAAGTCCTTCGTTTAGAAGACGGCTCTGATGACGGCGATGAATACGACTACTCTCCATCTCGTCAAGAATGGTTACTGTACTCAGATGAATTCTCGGTAGAAACATCAATTGCCCACCAAGGCTTCCAATCGGTAGCGAACATCGCTTTCCGAATGAACGTACCTGCAAATCTTGCAGAGCGTGAAGAGCGCACGGGTCAAAACGGATTCGTTGAAGCGCAATGCCAAGTGGTATTGAAGCAAGGTTCTCGCCGCATCGAAGTACGCATGGAGCTAGACAACCAAGCCGACGACCACCGTGTACGTGTGCTAGTACCAACACCATTCGTTTCTGAAACTGTGGTTGCAGATAATCAGTTCGGTTGTATTACTCGACCAACCAATGACCCTGCAATGGCAGTTTGGGAAGAAGAAAAGTGGAAAGAAGCGCCAGTTCCTGTGTATCAGTTAATGAACTTCGCAGCGCTAGAAAACGGCAAAGCGGGTATGGCGATTATGTCGAATGGTCTGCGTGAATTTGAGGTGATTGCATCCCAAGGTGGCGAGAATAGAGATACCTTCGCACTGACACTATTCCGCGGTATCGGCGTGTTAGGTAAAGAAGAGCTATTGCTTCGTCCGGGTCGTCCTTCAGGTATCAAGATCCCGACCCCTGATTCACAAGTGCGCGGCAAGCTAGTGTGTGAATTCACGCTGTGTGGCTTCTCTGGCAACCATATTGACGCGAACATCATGGCGCAAGCACGTGACAATGTCACTCAGATCGAATGTTACAACAAGATCCCTTACAACGCGATGAAGCTAAACGTAGGCGAGCAAAACCTACCAATGAGCTTTAGCCTTCTGTCTAAGCAACAATCAGGCGCAGTACTAAGCGTACTGAAGAAAGCGGAAGACGAAGATGCGTTGATCATGCGTGTCTACAACCCGGCAGAAACAGGTTCAGTGTCAGATTCAATCTCCTTCACTCAAACCGTTTCAAGTTGGAAAGAGACAAGCATGGACGAGCGCGTACGCGAAGGTGATGTAGCAACAGAAACCTTTGGCGACTTATCTTTTGGTGAATTGGCATCTTGCCAAGCAAAAACATTCCAAATTAAATTCTAATTTTAATCACCCGCTCACCTTGGTGGGCGGGAATGGTGAACGACAATGAAAATTGTAATTGCCCCCGATTCATTTAAAGAATCACTCGACGCTCATCAAGTTGCGTCTTGTATTGAGCGTGGGTTTGCTGACGTTTTCCCTCACGCAGAGTTTGTGAAAATGCCCCTCGCTGATGGCGGAGAAGGCACGGTAGACGTGTTGCTAGAGGCGCTCAATGGTAAGAAACAACGGTTACAAACGATGGATCCAATTGGACGTGAATGCACGGCTTATTGGGCTTCACTTGTACAACAGGTTGATGGAAAAAGCGTAAACACTGCCTTGGTAGAGTTTGCCCAAGCGTCGGGTTTAGACCGATTAACCGTAGAAGAAAGATCACCTCTTACAGCATCATCTTACGGCACAGGGTTGCTGATTAGAGATGCGTTAGATAAAGGCGTGGAACAAATCATCATTGGTCTGGGCGGTAGTGCCACCAATGACGCGGGTGCTGGCATCTTACAAGCCTTGGGAGGCCAGTTATTCGACAAACAAGGCAACGAGCTATCTGGTGGCGGCGCCGAGTTAAGCCAGTTAGCAAGCATCAATCTTGATGGACTACACCCTAGATGCAAAGAAGTGACGTTCGTGGTCGCATGTGATGTGAGCAATCCACTGTGTGGCGAAAGCGGAGCCAGTGCCGTGTTTGGCCCGCAGAAGGGAGCATCACAATCTCAAGTTAAACAACTTGATACTGCGATCGGTCACTTTGCCGATATCGCTCAAGCACATACGGGTACTAATCATCGCGACACAGCTGGTTTTGGTGCTGCTGGTGGTACGCCATTGGGGTTAAGTCTTGCCTTCAATATCCAAATTAAAGCAGGTATTGAGGTGGTATTAGATGCCTTGGATGCAGATAAGGTTCTTGAAGGTGCTTCACTGGTCGTAACTGGAGAGGGGCAGATGGACAACCAAACCCTGCAAGGTAAAACACCTTACGGCATCGCTCAGAGAGCTCAAAAGCTGAGTATTCCAACTATTGGAATTGCGGGCTCTTTGGGGCAAGACGTTGAAAAACTTTACGGCTCAATGTCTAGCCTATTTGGAACCGTACGTTCACCTCAGTCTTTAGACCAAGTTTTATCAGAAGCGAATCAAAACCTGACTCGCACTGCCCGTAATATCGCCGCCACGCTCAAGCTTGGCAGCCAGATTTTTAATGAGAAGTAATTATGTCTCTATTTAAACTCGATAACGTTATTCAAAACTACGCATGGGGAAGCAAAGACTCCATTAACCAACTGTTTGGTATTGTGAACCCAAACCAAGAGCCTCAAGCAGAAATTTGGATGGGTGCTCATCCTAATGGTTGCTCCAAAGTAGGCGATACCGGTGAGCCGCTTTCTCACATGATTGATGAAAATAGGATCGATGTCTTAGGTGGGTACACGGCGGCACGTTTCGGTGAGCTACCTTTCTTATTTAAGGTGTTAGCAGCTGAAACACCTTTGTCGATTCAGGTTCATCCGAATAAGCGTAAATCTGAATTAGGTTTTGAGCGAGAGAATGCACTTGGTATCCCTTTGAATGCGTCAAATCGTAATTACAAAGATCCAAACCACAAGCCTGAGTTGGTTTATGCGTTGACCTTCTACAAAGCGATGAATGGCTTTCGTCCAATCGACGATATTATTGCCTTGTTCGAAGAAGCGGATATTCCTTCGTTAGCGATTGAGCTTGATGTACTTAAAGCCAATGCCGACAGTGATTCTCTGAAGTCTTTCTTTAGCGCAATTATGTCTCTTGAAGGTGACCGCAAAGTGTCTGCGCTTAATGAGCTTTATGCTGCACATGCGCGACCAGCTAAAACGGTCATGGGGCGTGAAGCTCTGCAATACAGCATTGAATTCAAACAGCACTATCCGGGCGATATTGGTTTGTTTGCACCATTGATGCTCAACACGGTTGAACTGGCGCCCGGTGAAGCGATGTTCCTGTTCGCAGAAACACCTCACGCTTATGTTCAAGGCACAGGCTTGGAGATCATGGCAAACTCAGACAATGTGCTGCGTGCCGGTCTCACACCTAAATACATAGACGTTCCTGAGCTTATCGACAACACGATCTTTGAGCCGATTAAGCCAGAAGATATTCGCCTTAAGCCTGTATTGAAAGAGGGCAAGATGAGCTATCCGATTCCTGTGGATGACTTTGGATTTGATATCTTATCTGCGACTGATGAGAGCAAGTCACAGTATCTACGTAGCGCGGAGATCTTGTTCTGTGTGGAAGGAGAGGCGACCGTCACCTCAGAAGGTCGTACAGTTTCTCTTAAGCCTGGAGAATCGGTCTTTGTAAGTAGTAATTCAAGTGTTTACCAATATCAAGGGAATGGCATTTTGGCTCGTGCTTTTAACTAGTGCCCCCGTGCTAGTTAAAGCAAAAGAAATGTCAGAGTGCCACTGCAAGGTGGCTCTCAATATTGGATTGATGGTTGTTACCTATCTGTCTTTGACAGTCATGATTATTGACCATACCCGCTACTCTGGCGGGTTTTTTCATTATTAGAATGAGCAGATATAAGCTTGTAGAAACGAAAAACCCTGCGATCAGAGCAGGGTTTTCTATTGAATCAGTACTGAGTGACTGGTTAGGCAATGTGAGTCATTTTATTAAGCACAAAGGTTTCGATACAATCTTCAGTCGCAGCCATGTACTCGGCGATGTGTTGGCTCGCTAAGTGTTTCTCTAGATGAGCTTCAGACTCCCAGTTCTCATGAAAAACGAAGTGAGCAGGGTTACTGTTATCTTGGTGCAGATCGTAGTTAATACAGCCGTCTTCAACACGGGTTTTGTCGATCAATTTAATCATCTCTGATTTCACTAACTCAATCTTATCTTCTTTAGAGACGATTGTTGCAATAATCGTTAGCTTGCCCATTCTTTATTCCTCGATGTTCCACTCAATAAGTGCAAGTAATATAAGTATAAATTCAGACTGAAAAAAGAGTTCTGGGATCCAATAACTATGGTTCTTAGCATCCACAATTCAAACTCGAGAGCATAGAGCTAGTGGTAATAGGTTACGCTTATTAAAAAGCCCTCATAGAAACAAGAGGGCTTGGTAGGTCTCAATTGAATGGGTTAGTTACTGAAATCAGCCTTTACCCAGATCATGCGGTGGTCAGATGAAACATCTTTACCGTTACCATAATCACCAATTCGTGAGTCATTGAATAGCTTGCGTCCTTCTTCGTACGAAGCTGACCAATAAACACCAGATTCAACAATGTTTAATGTAGCTGATGGCAGTGCGTAGTCTACAGCAAGTCCAAACGTCGAAGTGATACGGTTTGGCTGTGGGTGAGATGATGATTTATCGACGGCATGCTCAGCAGCACCGTAACTTGTCGGATATAAGCTGCCATTGGTGACATCTTGGTTAACTAATGCATCGTTGTGCAAGTCTTGCATCACAGAACTAATACCGTCGCCATCTACTGGGTCTAGGTTTTGATCGCCCATCATGACAAAGTGTTGCCCTTGCTCAAGGCCACCCGTTTTTCCAGAGTCGTCATAGATGAACGATTTGTTTTGGATATATTGGTGCCAGAAGTCTACTTCGGCTGCGTTCTGTTCAATGTTCTTACCTACATCGAAAGCAGGCGGAGTAGGGTGCGACATCAGTAAGTGAACAGTTTCTGTGCCATCTTTGGTTGGGATGAGGATTGGCGCATCAACGTGGTTCTTTGAAGACAAGCGAACTTCTGCCCATTCGTCGTTCGTGTACCACTCATCGCCGCAAACCATACCTGTTGGGAACTTACTAGGATCGTCGCAAACAGTGATTGTTGGAATAGTAGCACCTTCGAGATCTTTCCATTTAAATTCTTGGAATGTACGCGTGTTGGCTGTGTCGATTTCATATTTTGACATCAGAGCAAATGCGTATTGCCCATGATACAAACCGAAGCCCCACGCATCTCCTGGCAGTGTTCCAGCGTTACCATCATTGTCTAAATCAAAACCAAATTCGTTTAGTAAACCTGTATTAGTTGAGTAGCTTTCAAAGTATGGGTATGAGATTGGCTCTAAGTTTGCGTCGCCACCTGCACCTTCAATACTTTGAGCGACAGAGAGATAGTTCTTTTGAAAACCTTCTAGCGCTGATTTATCAGTACCTGTGCCGTCATTGTTAAATTCAGCCATCATAAGCACGTCAGGGCGATTCTTTTGAATCACAGCTGCAACGTTGCGGATCTGAATAACTTTTGCTGCCGTTTCTTTGCCAGCGTCATCAATCGTGTTATCCAAATAGTCGGTCACTAGTTTTGTTTGAGCGCTTGGCTCAATCTGCATTTCCGTTACAAGGTCTTGGAAGGTGGCACGATCAAAAGACAAGTTGTAAGTCGCGATCTTTACTTCTTCAGGTTGAACGTAATCAGTGTCGCTGCTGCACCCGATCAAAAGTGCGGAAGAGATGGCGAAAGCGATAGATGTTTTTAACAATTTCATAAAGTGGGTCCGCTATTTGCTGAAAGAAATTTGGGACGCGCATATTATGAGATGGACATCATGCTGTAAGTGATACTTGTCACAGGTGGAGCTCCAAGGTGACATCTTGTTGCATTGAAAATGTGACATTTGGAACTAGTGTCTTTTATTAGAATAAAGACTTAAAATTCATGGGTTTAATTAGAGCTGTGAATTAAAAAAGCCCTCATAGCAATATGAGGGCTTTTGAATAAGAATCAAACAGTGTTGTTATTGGGGTGTTAAGCGTATTGCTTTACTTTAAGCATATTGTTCCACTGTCATCGCCCAATTTTTCTTCTGCTGTTCAAAATTCATTTTGATTTGTTGGTAACGAACCTTAAGTACTGAGTGTTCGTACTTCTTCACAACGTCTTCGCGCTTACTTTCAAGCAGCTGTTTTTTAACTTCGTAATACTCGTTCATGTTTGATACTAGAGCATCAAACTCTTGTTGAAGCTTCTCTGCTATTTGTTGCTTGTCGGCACGATGCATGATTTTTTGCTGGGTGCGTTTAAGTAGCATTGACGCTTCAGCTTTTTCAATACGAGCTTGTGGTGTTTTCTTAAGCTTGCTTGCTAAGCCCATTAAAGAAGCACTCTTAATCAACCATTTTGTTGGATCGTATTGCCACCAGTAGATGCCGTTACGGTAGTCGTTCTCAAATATGTGGTGGAAGTTGTGGTAGCCTTCGCCAAAAGTGAGCACCGCTAGCACACCGTTGTCACGCGCTGTGTTTTTGTCGGTAAAAGGTTGACTACCCCAGATGTGAGCAAGAGAGTTAATGAAGAATGTGGTGTGGTGGTTGAGGACCAAACGAACTGCACCCACAATTAACAACATGCCAAGCACGTCACCGTAAATTACACCTAATGCGATTGGAACACCGAAGTTCATAAGTAATGCCAATAAAACGTAATGCTTGTGCTGCCACATAACAATCTTATCTTTTTTCAGGTCGCGACAATTTTCGTAATCTGTGTACATTGCAGTGTTGTAATTACGAATCATCCAGCCTATGTGCGAATACCAAAAGCCACGCTTTGCTGAGTATGGGTCTTTGTCGTTGTTATCGACATGCTTGTGGTGCACACGGTGATCAGAAGACCAGTGTAGCGCGCTGTTTTGTAGAGCAAATGCGCCACCTAATGCAAATAGAAATCTTAGGCTTGAATGCGCTTCAAATGCTTTGTGCGACCATAAGCGGTGATAACCCGTCGTGATAGAAAGGTTACAGAACGTAAAACAGATCGCTAGCCATATCCAGTGCTCCATACCATAGCCAAAAAAGTAGCCATAAACGGGAGCCGCGACAACAGCAAGCAGCATACTAAAAGAGAAAACAAAAATATTGAGCCAGATTAGTGGTGGCTTTTTTGTTGATGGTTTTTCGGCACTATTCATTAGTAAATTTCCATTGAGCTTACATCTGTTCGCTAGAATATCAGCGTACACGTGTAAGTCAATATTGAAAGTGTAAACGTGTATTAGTATGTTTTGCTTAAATATTGTATAAAGGTAGTGTGAAATGTAGTAGCAAGTCATAAATGGAAGTACTAAGGGCTAATAAATGGAAATTAAGGTAGCTGAATATAAAGATTATGAGCGGATTGCCCAATTACACGCGGATAGCTGGAAGCTATATTACCGTGGCATTCTTGCTGATGATTACCTAGAAAATGATGTTTTGGAGGACAGATCTGTTATTTGGCAGACTCGTTTGATTAATCCTCCTTTCAACCAACATGTTTTATTGCTTGAAGAAGGCGGTTTACTGGTTGGTTTTGTCTGCGCGTTTGGTAATCACAACTTTGAACGTGGTACGTTCATTGATGCGTTACACGTAGACAATAATTACCACGGTCGTGGTGTTGGCAAGCGTCTATTGTCTGAATTGTCAAAGTGGTTGCAGCAATACTATTCTGATTCGGGGCTTTACCTAGAGGTGATGTCTGAGAACCACCAAGCGATTGCTTTTTACCAGGCGATTGGTGGCAAAGAAGAACTAGAGCAAGTTTGGAACGCACCATGTGGCAGCCAAGTGAATGAAAAAGTGATTTCTTGGAGCTCTCCCGTTGAACTTGAACAGAAAACAGCGAGCGTTGTGTATTCTTAGTCGATTCTTGTTGAATACTGGTTTTTTGCTGAGTAGCAGGTTCTTAACGAAGCTATTTTAAAGCACAAGAACAAAGACAAAAGCCCCGAGCATTCAATTGTTCGGGGCTTTTTTGATTGGATTAGTGGTCATTTAAATGAATCGCTAAGGCGCGTAAAATACTGGGCGATTAATCACTCCATGTGATCTTATTTCTACCGCTCTTCTTCGAAATATAGAGTGCTTGATCGGCATCGTCGATAAGTTGTTCGACAGAGCCGAGAGCCTGTGACGCATGTTTCACACCGATTGAAATCGTTACTTCTAACCGAAGGAGAGAAGGAGATTCTAATAGGGAGTTAACTAGCGATTCAATTGAAGCCTCAGTTTCTCCTTGGACCATCACCAAAAACTCTTCACCGCCGTATCGAAAGCAGTTACTGCTGGTTGGTAGCCTTTTTTGAATCTCATCGGCCAGTTCTTTGATCACCATATCACCCATTTGGTGGCCGTAGGTGTCGTTAATCGATTTGAAATGATCAATATCTATCATGATCGATGTTATGGATAACTGACGGTCTATGCTTGGTTCGATCACCTGATGAAGATAAAGGCGGTTGTAGCAACCCGTTAGCGCATCTTGATAAGAAAGGGCTTCAAACATATTGGATTGCTTGCGGAGTTGTATTGCTTGTTTACGAAGCTGTTCGGATTGAGTAAATCGTTTATGCACTTCGAAATCTCGTCTTAAACAAGAAGCTGCAATAAGAATATAAGCTGAAGCGTATACGGAAATGGTTTCTATTTCGTGACTAGGCTCTGCTTCATAAAGCTGAGGGGCAAGGCCAACGAGAGTGTGCCGTGGGCACTGAACCCTGTTTTCTAAGGAAGGCAAACAGGAAGATGAGCATAAGCTCACGAAGAGATGGAGGTAGGCCCTCCAGAGTCTGCTGTCGGAAGCCGGCTCTAAACC
>NZ_JACJFF010000092.1:0-18479 GCF_014164465.1 Vibrio sp. SG41-7
TCGGTGATAGCGGACTATGCGGGTCTAACGTCTGGCTTAATTTGTGTTTATCGAATCTGGATGAAGAGGCAACTGCCATCTCCATTGGAGCTGCTTAAGAAAACCAGCCAAGGTTTGAGTCGTTTCGTAAAACTGAATCGCGATATCTTTCTGCGCTCGCTTTGTCTGCAAGCGACTTTCACTTTTATGACCTTCCAAGGTGCAAGTTTTGGTGATGATGTGGTGGCGGCTAATGCGGTATTGATGAGCTTCTTGATGATCATTTCTTATGGGATGGATGGTTTTGCTTATGCAATGGAAGCTATGGTCGGAAAGGCGATTGGCGCGAAAGATAAAGAAGAGTTAAATCAGTCTTTGATTGGCACTTTCTTCTGGAGCTTCAATATTTGTTTGGTACTGACCATAGC
Organism: Vibrio sp. SG41-7; assembly: GCF_014164465.1. NCBI lineage: Bacteria > Pseudomonadati > Pseudomonadota > Gammaproteobacteria > Vibrionales > Vibrionaceae > Vibrio > Vibrio sp. SG41-7. The sequence goes on from NZ_JACJFF010000092.1 coordinate 408, forward strand.
GTTCGCGATTGCTGGGTCTAGTTTGATTAATATGATTACTACAATTCCAGAGGTTAAGAGTCAGGCTGAGGTGTATCTGCCATGGCTGATTGCGATGCCGCTCGTTTCTATGTGGTGCTTCTTGCTAGACGGTATTTTCGTGGGCGCTACCAAAGGCAAAGATATGCGTAACAGTATGTTTGTGGCTACCTGCAGTTTCTTTGCGATTTTCTACTTAGCATCAGGTTTAGAGAACCATGCGCTGTGGCTAGCAATGTTGAGCTTTATGGCCATGCGCGGCATTGGTCTTGGTGTTCTATTTATCTCTCAGTGGAAGAAAGGGGAGTTTCTCGCTTAGCTTAGAAAGATTCGATAGATTAGATAGATTAGATAGATTAGTTCAGGGAGCGAAAAAGAGAAGCTGTGCAGGTAAAGTAGCATTTGGAACATCATGATCTAATTCCTAGCATGACTATATAATTCAGTAGTTTAAATAAAACCAGCAAGCTCATGGCTTGCTGTTTATGTATTTGGCCTACAGGTGATCAAATAGTCCTGTTGGTTCTTTTTTTAGAACAAACGGTTAAGTCCGTTCAGCGCTGCGACGCGATACGCTTCGGCCATTGTTGGATAGTTGAAGGTCGTATTCACAAAGTACTCGATGGTATTGGCTTCGCCTTTCTGTTCCATGATTGCCTGACCGATGTGGATGATCTCAGCAGCACGCTCACCAAACACGTGGATACCTAAAATCTCTTTAGTTTCACGATGGAAAAGTATCTTCAAGCTACCAATATCTTTACCTGCGATTTGAGCACGAGCTAAGTGCTTGAATGAAGATCGTCCCACTTCATAAGGTACTTTAGCTGCGGTAAGCTCTTGTTCTGTTTTACCGACAGAGCTGATCTCAGGAATGGTATAGATACCTGTTGGGATGTCTTCGATAAGGTGTCGTTCTGCTTCACCTTTCACCACGGCTTGGGCTACGAATCGACCTTGATCATAAGCAGCACTTGCTAGGCTAGGATAACCAATCACATCACCAACAGCGTAAACATGTTCAACACTGGTTTGGTAGTTGCTGTTGACTGATACTTGTCCTCGAGAGTCCGCTTCTAAGCCAACGGCACCAAGATTCAGCTTGTCAGTATTACCCGTTCGGCCATTGGCATACAGTAGACAGTCGGCACGCATTTTCTTACCTGACTCTAGGTGAATGATTACGCCGTCATCAGTGCCTTCAATTTTCTCAAAGGTTTCATCGTTACGAATAACAACGCCGCTGTTCCAGAAGTGGTAAGACAGAGCATCCGAAGTTTCATTGTCTAAGAATGACAACAGGCGATCGCGAGTATTAATAAGATCGGTTTTAACGCCTAAACCACGGAAGATTGAAGCGTATTCACAACCAATAACGCCAGCACCATAGATGATGATGTGTTGAGGGTCGTGTTTAAGAGAAAGGATCGAGTCGCTGTCGTAGATACGTTCATGCAGAAAGTCGACGTTGTCTGGCTGATAAGGGCGAGAACCTGTTGCGATAACAAATTTGTCTGCACTGTAATGTTCTTCAGTACCATCGCTCTGCATGACAGAGATAGTGTTAGTATCGATAAAACGCGCAGTACCAAACACCAATGTGCACTGGTTACGGTCGTAGAAGCCTTGACGCAATCGAGTCTGTTTGTCGATGACTGATTTAGCATGACCCAGAATGTTGGAGAAGGTTGAGTGAATGCTTTTATTGTTCTGACAAAACAGCGGGTTGCTATTGAATTCAATGATGCGGCTTACTGCATGACGCAGTGCTTTTGAAGGAATCGTTCCCCAGTGGGTGCAACCACCACCAACGCTGCTCTCTTTTTCAATGATTGCAACGTTCAACCCGGCTTTGGTTAATCCCATCGCTGCCCCTTCTCCTCCGGGGCCACTACCAATTACGATTACATCAAAGTGGTTGGAGTGCGGCATAGATATCTTCCTTGTTATATTTGATTAACATTGCTTTAGCGAGATTTTAACTGATTCTGTTCTTGGGTACATGAAAAGGGCATCAGAGAGTCGGTGGGATCACGCAGTGTTATCGAAAAAATAATATTTGGTATGTTGTATGTCTCCAAATGACAGTGTGGATATTGAAATTTTTTCTTCGAACGTATTTACTTCGGTACGTGAACAAAGAGGTGTGTTTAGTGTCTTATATAACCAGAGTGCCTTATATAAATATGTGATTCGCGTTATATTGAGCAGAGTATTAGGCATGCCTGTTTTGGCTGTAAAAGAAGAGTTTGATAAAGTATGAAACCAATGGGCATTCGCGCGCAGCAAAAAGAAAAAACTCGTCGGAGCTTAATCGACGCAGCATTTAGCCAGCTCAGTGCCGATCGTAGCTTTTCCAATCTAAGCTTGAGAGAAGTTGCTCGTGAGGCTGGAATAGCGCCGACTTCCTTTTATCGTCATTTCAAAGACATGGATGAGCTTGGCTTAACCATGGTTGATGAAGGTGGCTTACTGTTGCGTCAGCTAATGCGTCAAGCTAGGCAACGCATAGTAAAAGAAGGCAGTGTGATTCGTACCTCGGTTGAAACCTTTATGGAATTCATTGAAAGCAGCCCAAACGTATTCAGACTGTTATTGCGAGAGCGCTCAGGAACCTCTTTTGAGTTTCGTGCTGCGGTAGCTCGTGAGATACAGCACTTCTCTGCTGAGTTAACCGAATATTTGATAACGACTGGCATGACACGAGATGAAGCTTTTACTCAAGCTGAAGCCTCCGTCATTTTGGTCTTCAACTCAGGGGCAGAAGCATTAGATTTAGATCGACGTCAGCGAGATGAATTGGCTGATCGCTTGATCATGCAATTGCGAATGATGGCCAAAGGTGCTTTTTGGTATCGTAAAGAACGTGAACGTAACCGATTAAAAGGCGGGATTGAATAATGTCGAATGAAAATAATACTGTAAACCGTGGTTCTGAAAGAAAGACACTCGTACTTGCTGTTGTTGCAGGTGTGTGTGGTGATGCACTGTTATCTTGGGTAACAATGAGCGAAGTGGGCTTCTCTATTTTCCCATTGATTGCTTTAGTTTTGGCTGTACAAGCGCTTTACCAAGAATACCTAACTAATCCAGTATCTGAAGATATTCCATTAGTGGGTTTAGCTTGTTTCTTTGTAGGTGCATTTGGCCATTCGGCTTTTGTGAAAGCACAACACCCTGATGCAGGATCAAACTTCTTTGCGATTATTGTCGCGATGCTGCTACTCGCTTGGGTAGGTAAGAAGCTAGGCTTTATCGGTAAAACCGCTTAAACCAACGTCAACGTATAAATAAAAAAACGAGCCAATTGGCTCGTTTTTTTGTATCTGCTGTTTAGCTTCGACTTCGACCTAGATAGCGAGACTTACGCTTTACGCTCTAGGAATACACCGGCTTCCATGTGGTGCGTAAATCGATGTTATAATCTCAGGATGTCTCGTGAAATCCGTACTTGCTACTTATCTTGCTGTTTATATTGAGTTATTTTGTGTTTGTTGTCTCGGGAGGTCTTTAGGCGTACAATTAAAACTCACCTTTCCCCGTACCCCACGCCGTACCCAGAGCCGTACCCAGAAATGTAGAGGTTTCTTGTCATGACGAAGAGAATAAGCACGAATGCAACGTTGCAGTCGTTGAAGCCACAGGAAAAAGAATACTTACTTCCAGATAAAAAAATTGAAGGGTTAAACGTTCGTGTTCGACCAACGGGAACTATGACTTGGGTTTTTCGTTTCCAGATAGGAAAAAAGCACGAAAAAATATCGATGGGACGCTATGTAAAGTCGAAACCTGAAACAGGTATGACACTTGAACAAGCTCGAAAAGAAGCTGGGCGCTACCGGAGTTGGCTTGAAAATAACAAAAATCCCAAACAGGAACTGGCACGAGAACAGCGTGAGAAAGAAGAAGCAAAAACTTTTGATGACGCCTTTATGAGCTTTGACGAAAAGCGTTTATCTAAGCAGCTACGAGGTGAGCAGTCGAGGATAATTTATGCACGAGATATCAAACCATTTATCGGAGACATAAAGTTAGAAGAGCTGAGAATGATGGACCTTAATAAAGTCTTTGATGCAAAAGTTGATGCAAATGGGAAAAGGAAAGCAGGAGCTATTGGTGCATGCCATAAAATCATAAATCAGGTTATCAACCATGCGTTAGCTTTGAATATGATTGGTGTTCACCCAGCACCACATTTGAAATCAAAAGATGTAGGTGGTGGCTCCAAGATCACAAAACGTAATTTGAGTTTTTCAGAACTAAAGGTCTTACTCATTGATTTACCTAATTGGCGTACAGAACCCGCTAACATTCGTTTAATGCATTTTTTGTTAGGGTGTGGGCAACGTATTAGTGCAGTACTTGAAATGCGCTGGAGTGAGATTGATTTGGAGGAAATGGTATGGCTATTACCTGCCAGTTCCGAAGACCGTCATACGAAGAGCTTAGAGAGCCGTAAGGTTCCATTGAGTAATTATTTAGTGGACCTTCTAAAAGAGCAGCGCGAGAACGTATCAATTAGATGGAAGTTGGTTTGGCCTCAGTTAACCGTCGATAAAGTTCAAGAGCCAGCTGCTGTACGAGCATTGATAAAGCGCAATCTGCCTGAGAGTTTTGAACGCTTTTCTCCACATGACTTACGTCGAACTTTTATAAGTCGTTGCAGTGAGATGGGGTTAGATATTGTAGCGATAGAGAAGACCGTTGGACACCAGCTGCCGGGTATGTTGAAGGTTTATAATCATCATGATTATCTTGATGAACAATTAATAGTTCTGCAAGCATGGGGTGAGAAGTTACAGACCCTAACGGTGACTAATGTATTGCCACTATCAACGACAAAATCGGCTTAGATACTGTACACAACCTCTAATTTGCTAGTACATATTTCGGAGTATTCTACTCAGTCACTTCTGGATACGAGCGATCGCAATCACACGAATGCGACATAGGCCGAGTATCTCACACACGTGCGCATTCAGTTATTCATTCACTTTTCTTTAGATGTAAAAAAAGACGCCCCAAGGCGTCTTTCTCTATGAGCTGGCGTCATCTGAATTAAGCTATTATCTATTTGTTTTTATACTGTTTATTATTGGTTTGATAAATTAAATACTGCTAATGGTACTGCTAATTGTTAGGGCTGGGCTAGAACTTCATAGGCTCAGTGAACATATTTTTTATTTCCGCTTTGGATTGTAATTCTCGTACTTCTTCTTGGACTAATTTAAACTCTTCAGTAAGTAGTGCAATCTCACGACTCTGTGCTGAAAGAGAGGATATCTCTTGCTCGCTGACTTCTATTTGAGTATTTCTATCGACTTGATCTTGAGTAAGCTGCTTATTTTTCTCTTTTAATGAAACCACTTCAGACTCTAACTCCCGAATTTTTTTATTTGCTTCGTGTAATTCCTTTCGTAAACAGCTTGTTTCTGTCTCGTATGACACGGAACTGTTTTGTTTCTCAAGTTTATGTACTTCAAACATTGACTGGGTTGGGGTTAGCGCATTTACAATGTGTTCAAGGGCATTTTTCTGACTTTGATTTCGCTTTTTTGCTATCGCTTGTAACTTCATACCAAACTCAGTACTAAGCTCAAAACTATATTGTACCTTTCCTTTTTCTTTTTGTTTTTCTCTACGAAGTTTTTTCCCCCAGGCTCCTTGTAATAGTTGCCATATTTCACGTCCTTCGGCGCTGTTTTCACACTCCCCAAAAAAAAATTGGAATTGTTTTTTATCTGAAATCCCCCTTTCTACATCGAATAGTGGGTAGTAATACTTTTCAACGATAGGGTGCGTTTTACTTTTTGCAAGGTATGTACTTAACCACTTTCTATGTGACTGATTTTTGAAGTTGAAGCCCTCTAGTGGACGTATAGTTTTCTTTGTCATGTTGTTTTTGTATCTATTAGTTTTCTCAATTCTACTTTAGTTACTTATAGTGACTACGTCTGTGGACTACGTCCCAGGATCTAGGTCTGATTTTCCGTATAATACACACCAAAATGCATGTTAAATTATTTTGGAGCATCGTTTCATGATTGTAAGTTGGACTATAAAAGGTACAGAAAAAGTCTCTTCTGAAGCGAGAATGTTGCTTTTGCTTATGTATCTTGAGGCAGATTCGAATAATACTTACAAGATGCCTATATTACATATGGTCCAAAAGTATAAAGCTCCAGAGCGTCTCATTAGGCGCAGTATTCGCTTATTAATTGAAGTGAAAGCTATCCACGTTATTGCTGAAAAAGTAGTGAATGGAAAGCGAGGTAGACCTGTTACAGCCTATCAACTTACTGGTATTGATTTTGATGACCTAGATAATCAATTTATACAGCTTCCCAAGTATGCCAAGAGAAGGGTAAATCATCTTTGGTATGGAGAGTTAATAGCAAAGGAGTTAACACTATCGAATCGTTTGATGCTTCTTTGTCTTTTGAGTAAAGCTAAAGTGTCTGGAGTTGTTGATAGTATAAGTCTCGCAGACCTTTGTAGTTTTATGGGGTGCTCTGAGCGCAAAGCTCAAGCAATGATTAGCAAGCTTAGAAAGCATGGTTATATCAAAGGATATGTAGCAGGTCTGAATCACTCGATCTTAAAGAAACAGAAATCACTAATTTTTATCGAACTAAAGAAGGTTGATGTCGCTCTTTTAGATTGCGAACAGATCGTCAATTTCCATGAACTAAGGTCATTCACTCCAAACAATCCTGTTTATAACCTCTCGGTACTCGCTGTTTTTAAACTGTTGGCAAGCATAAGCTGCAAAAAGGAATTTGCAGAACATATGGATTTTTTTGTAGAAAATACAATTGTTGAGCTTATGAACTCTGAACGGAGAGTTTGTGTTGATATTGAATGGTATGAGGAGCTTATACATGAGAGTTTTATGTGGGAAGAGCTAAACCTGACACACGGAACAACTAATAAATTAATTGAATACTTGACTTACCGTGCCTTGGAGTTTGCACGGACAATCAGTACATTGGAGATTACTGATGGGAGGAGCTTTGCAATTGGGGTGAATAGAAAAAATCAGAGGTGTCTTCTCAAGTTTGATTCCAGTTTTTTATCAGAGTAACAATTGCAAGTTTATACCTAAGATCATCCCTTACTATGCAAAGGAACCTTACTAAAGGTCGGGGGCGAAAAACTGTCGGTAATAATATTATTACCTTTAATCTTATCTAATTAATTACAACAACCTATCTACCTATTGAGAACACTAACCAATAGGAATGATAGAAATGAACAACCATCTTGGACATGCAGAAATACTCACCATTGATGATATGGACTTACCGGTATACACCAAGAAAGGGCCTCTAATACCTTCCTGCCTTTTAGCTATCAAAAGCACTTTTGGTAGGGCTCTAGATCAATACCCTCGAACGTTGCTACTTCGTATGGATTTGAGATACCCCCAAGGCTTTTCAAGTGAGAAAGTATCAAGTAAGCAAATCACAAAATTTCAAGAATCCTTCAAAGCGATTATGTGTGCTTACCTAGAACGTAAAAGTCATAATCGTCACTCTAAGCCTCGATTTATTTGGTGCAAAGAAATGGTAACTTCAGAGAACCCACACTATCACGTTGCTGTGTTACTAAACGGTGACGTTTTTAAAGGAATGGGGCCCTACGATGATGTTACAGGAGAATACGTTTCAGGGATGATTGCTAAAGCTTGGGCAAGTGCAATTGGTCTTTCGGTTGAACAAGTAAGTAGTGCGGTTCATTTCGCTGAGAACGGCACGTGTGAAATAAATAAGAGATGCGATAAAGAGAGCTATGAGAATCAATACGCTCAGGCTTTTTACCGTGTTAGTTATTTTGCTAAAAAAGAAAGCAAATTACCTGGGAACGGGAGGAGCTTCGGTTACAGTCGTTATTGAGTTAAAAAAAAGAAAGGCCCCTGTGGCCTTTCAGTTGTTTAATCCGCATTAAAGCGGTAACTCCCATCACTAGAGTGAATATCTATTTGTAGGACTCTACAGGGTGTTGTAGTGACATAACCAGTAGACTCTCCGTACTTCAAATCCACTTCGGGATAAGGAAGCCATTTCACACCACCAGACTTGCTATTATTGGATGGCTTTTTGTAATCAGGGTTACTCATGTTCTTGAGTAACTCTTCAGATTGACTGTACTTATTCTTGTTGACGGTAATCTTTGGTGTTTCAGGTCTAGCGACTTCACAGTTACCTCGGTTGACTTCGATACCGAAGACAGTTGAGTAGTCAAAGAGGGACGTTACATATATTTTCGTCTTTGGTCCCCATCGGGTGTTGATGTCTTTGTATTCGACTTTGTAGCCCTCAGCAGATGCAGTAAAGGTCATAAGCAGTGTTAGTGCTGCGGTAAATACAATAGGTTTCATGAGAGATATCCTTTATTTATTATTCAATGAGTTGATACTAAAAGATGGCTACGACAACTTGTGTCGAAGAGAGTGTTGGTTTGTGAGGTTGGGCTGTATGAGACTACCTACCAGCCGAAGATGTAACGCAAGCCACCTAGGCCGGCTCCTAGCGCGCCTCCTATGACTTTCCCAATGTGTTGGCCTGTAGTGCCAAAGATGCTTCCTATCTCCTCCCCATACTCTGCACCTTTAGTTGTCGTATCGAAGATGGCTTCCCATAAGCTAAAACTGGTTTTGTTGTTGTAATCACTGGCATCGTTGTCTTCCCAATTTTCATGTCGAGGGGAAAGCGTACGATTCGCCAGTATGAGCCGTTTATTTTTTGGTAGGCGTTCAACAATCAGATACAACAGCTTGGAGAGGTTATAGGGACGTTGTTTGGTTGTACCATCACAGTGACCAGCGACGTAGTAAATCGGTTTTAAATAAACCCCTGTAGCGCGTAGTACACGGCGATGAATGGAGTTCACCATGGCTTCTAGGTGAGCTTTTGCAGCGGAAGTTGGCGTATTACTTTCATGGTCCCACGCTTGGTTCCCTTTCAAAGCATTGTCTGCTTGATTAATGGCAATCATTAGACGGTGCTGAGCTTCTTTTCCTAGTGCAGGAATAAGTACGTCGTTGATTAAAGTGGTGGGTGTCCCTAAGTCACGTGAACCCCCATCAAGAACGACAAGGACTAAGTCGATCACAAAACGTTTTTGGTCATCTTTGGCTGTCAATGTCTTTTCTAGTAAGCGAGCGTGTTGCTCATCTTCTTCGACTCCATCTCCTAAGCCCGGACTGTCCCAAAGAATTAGGTTGTTCAAGCGGTACTGACTGATTCCTTGGGTGTGTGGCTCACAGCTTGTACCTACTTCTGCAATCGCCATGTCGAAAAGGGCATTTATCGTAGAACTTTTTCCAGCTCCAGTAGCTCCCGTGATCAGGATATTGAGTTCTGTGGTTTTCATTTGTTCAAGATTATCGAGTAGCTTAGTTCGCGTTTGTTCATTAAGCGGTGCTTGACGTATCTCGCTTTCAAGTGTGGTGAATAGGTCGTGATGTTCAGGCATAGGTGCTCCTTGGTTAGAGTCCGGAAAATTTACAACTAGCTCTCTCCTTATGACGAGTAATTCATGAGGAAAGAAAAATGAGACTAATTCGATTAAAAGAAGTGTTAGATATGACTGGGTTGAGCCGTGCACACATGTACAAACTCATGGCAGATGAAAAGTTTCCTAAATCAGTATCGTTGGGGTTACGCAGCGTGGCTTGGGTCGAGAGTGAACTTCAAGATTGGATTTTGGAAAGAGTAGCAGAGCGAGATGAAGGTTAGATTTACTGACAGATAGAAAGTAATAATGGTTCAAGACAGTTCTGGTGAGCCAGCTGCCTCTTTAGTTATATTCCATACATCACTACCAAAGCCAAGTAACCATCGATCTAGCTGAAGTGAATCAATCACCGTTGCTGTGAATTGATATCCTCCATCGATTAACTTCACACTTTGCTTCGTCGATAACGGTGTTTCTAATAAGTGATAACCACTTTCTTGTCTGATACAAAACGACAGCTCTATCTCTTCTCCTTCTCCAAAGTAAAAGCGTCCATCTAAATCATATTGCTCTAGATTGAAGTTGTTTGGGTACGCAAAATCAAACGTAGAGATACTAGCTTTTTGGATTCGATGTAATGCCAGAGAGCGTTCGTTGGTGTGACCATGGAAGCGGCACACCAGATACAGACGACTACCTTGTTGTGCTAGACCCAATGGCATTACCTCTTTAGTTTTACGCTCAAGGTTAGCATTCGTATAACAAAGAGATAGGTAACGATTGTGGAAGAGAGCGTAACTCACCTTTTCAAAAATCTCATTATCGAGATTAGGGGGAAGAAATGGGACCCCCTCACTAACAAAGCGCACTTTCTTCAACCATTGGCGTTCCTTAAGGTTGCTGGTGGTTGGGAAAAGGTGTTGCTTCGCATCATTAAAAATACTGTCGAGCGTTTTCATTAAATTGACAGGAAGAAGGTAGCGTAGATAGTTTTCAGCTAGGCTCAGCAATACAGCCTCTTGTGGGCCGTACGAGAGTAAGTTTTGTGAGCGGCGACTGTAACCAAAAGGCTTATCGCGCGTATCGACATCAACATCATCAAAAAACTGAGCGATATCAGTGAGGTTGCGCTGAATGGTTCGCTCCGACCTGACAATACCCACTTCATTTAGCTGTTGTTGAATTTCCTTTGCAGTGATCTTGCGACTGTTAGGAATGCGCTTATAAATCTCAAGAACTAACTGTATGTAATGTTGAGAGCGATTAACTTTAGTATCGTCCATAGATGGCTTTATATTTAAGCGCACATCTCTTTACTCAGATGATTAAAGAGTAAAGACAATGAGCTAACGAATTGATTGGAGAGAGTTTACGAGTCGCTGCGCTGACTTATGTCGCAGCGTTTTACGGGGAAGTAAATGAATAAAGAAGCGGGCGCGGTAAACTCACCGCGCCCCTAATATAACTAGCGGTGGCGACTCACTAGACTTTGAATCTCGTCATCACCATATCCGCGACTTTTAAGTTCTTGACGAGCTGCTCCTATCGCCCATGTACCACCTGAGCGCTTTGCAATAGTACGAGCTAGCTGATCATCACTCTTACGAGCAGAGTCTGCCTGTGCTTCTTTCATGTCTCCGTACGTGTCAGAAGCCACTTTAGCTCCTGCCTGTGCGCCTGCTTTTGCAAGCTTTCCAACGTTGTCCCAAAATCCCATTTGATGATCCTTCTTATTAAGTGTTGAGTGCTAATGCATATTACAAAGTGCTACGTTAACTTATGTCGCATTAGCTAAGGTTTGGTATTAAAAGTGAGTTTGTTAACCAGTATCCTGAAGTCTGACTAGAGGACTTACGATGCAAGATACCCAGCACCAAAGACATTTCAGTGATCACTCGTTTTGGAGGAAGCTCAAACGCTACGCCAAGAAAGCTGGTCGTGATGTGATTGAAACGGCTTTGACTCTTTATTACTGTGCGAAAGATAGCGATACACCGCGTTGGGCTAAGACTGCTATCCTGAGTGCGTTGGGCTACTTTGTTTTCCCTATTGATGCGATACCCGATGTGTTGATGGGGGTGGGCTACAGTGATGATATTAGTGTCTTGATGGCTGCGTTAGCTTCTGTTGGGGCCCATGTAAAACAAGAGCACAAGGAAGAAGCAAAGCAACAGGTGGAAGTGTGGTTAGATAGGTAGGGGTTAATGAGTGATTGCTATTTCGTCATAGCATTCCGCTTCAACGTAGTGCAGGAAATTGTGCTCCCACATTTTATATAGCTCATCAATCCCTTCAGAGCGGATGCTTTGCCACCCTGTCGCCACGGTAAAGGCGACCTGATTACCAAAATCAAAATCTATACAGCGCTCTAATTCTGGGTAGTGATTCCCCATAAAGGCAAAGTCGGTGATGTAAAGAATGTTCAGCATATTGTTTTCTATTTTCAAGCCAATTTCTACAGGGTGGTATCCTCCTTCTTCAGCGCTGTAGCTCCTATCTCGAAAATTAATAGAAAGCGTTTCACTGTTGGGCGTTGTAGCTTCTATGGAGGTTTGGAGTTGCTTATTGATTAATGCATGGAGCTTGTCAGAGACAGGCAGTAGGGAAGGTGTGAAGTGCAAAATAGACATGATGATTCTCCTTTAAAGATAGCGGTATAAATTAGTTAGTGGTTTGTTCATCGAATGTGCGGATCATTGACAATTGAACATCATCAAAGAGGTACTGAGTAATGTGACGGCTTAGGGCCTTAAGCCAAGTATCAAGTAACTCTCTTACTTGTGGATCTTCCAGACTTGCTACTCTAGTGTCGGGTTGATAACACCATAGGTTGAATAGATGGAAGTAGAGCTCCGGCTCCATCTCTTTGGGTTTATTTTCTGAATAAGAAAAGCTAGTCAAACAGATAATCTGCCAGTCTTCATTAATAGATGTGCGGCGAAATTGAATCTCAATAGGATGAAGCCCTTGTCCGGTTTTGTAGTAACGTCTTTGTCTACAATTCAGAACAATACGTTGAGCTTGGGGAGGTATAGAGTAACGCTGGAATATCGAAAGTAATGCTTGATGGAAACAATCAATTAGTTCCACATTACCAGATGTTTTCTGAATCATAGTAGCCCCCTTTCTGCAAAGGAAACTGCACTATCACCAATAACGATATGATCGAGAACGCGAATATCCACCAGCGCCAAAGCATCTTTAAGCCTTTGAGTGATTCTTTTATCTGCTTGTGAAGGTGTTGCATCACCGGAAGGGTGATTGTGAGCAAAGATGACTGCTGCGGCATTTGTCTTTAATGCGGCTTTTACTACTTCTCTAGGGTAGACACTGGCAGAGTCAATGGTGCCAAAGAAAAGTTCTTCAAATGAAATCAAGTGATGTTGGTTGTCGAGAAACATTACCGCAAAGACTTCTCTTTCATAGGCTTTTAATTTGCAAGAAAGGTAGGTTTTAGTTAGTTCTGGATTGCAATATTGATCGCCTCGGAGGCCCCGTGCAGCAAGGATTTCTGCGGCTGCGTCGAGCACCCTGTCAGCGGTGACAGGACCATCAAAATAGTAGTTGTTATCGTGCATGAAACACTCCTTAGAATGAGTTGGGTAGTAGGTGCACGAAGATGATATATATCTGAAATTGTTTTGATTGTTATGATCGAGTATGGAGATATCTGGGAGAGTAGCTTGGAGCTCATGCCTTACAGCTGGTACTACTTAATCCAGAAGCGTTCCTATTATCAGTCTCGATCTGAATTTAAGCATGGTAGGTTAGGGTTGGTTAAAACCATCAAGTAATGACGATGGGTTTTGTATCGGTGAAGTTCCACTTAGGGTGAAGTGAATGTTCGATAGCATGGCTCATGTTGAGCAAAAAACTTGAATCTAGCGTGACGCTATCAGCTAGGCACCTAGTCGAGCCCAGCTGATCGTTACTTTGCAATCTGAGTATATCCTCACCAGTAACCCTTTAAGCGAGAAGAGGGGTTAAGCTTGGCACTATCGGTAGAGTAAGAATAGCCTTGATACTATTTACAAGCTCTCATGCAAACCAAACTCACGCGCGGTTAGCTGGTTTAATTTCTTGCTGAAATTACCTCTATTGATACCTAACATCCTCGCTGCCTTCGACTGATTGCCACGAGTATGAGTTATCAATTCAGTAAATAATATTTCAATCACCGCCGGAGTAACCCAAGACATGTCAGGGTTAGCTGATTTTGTATCAAACCATGTTGGTGTTAGCTCTGCTCGGATAAGCTTTTTTAAATGGTCTTTATTGATAGGGGATGTTTGATCATTCATATAAGCTTGGCGCTCGTTAAGAGACAATATTAATTCAGCAAATTTATCATAAAACGGCCTCAAAATCCGCTGATTACAAATGTTAATGTTGGTTTGATTTTGTTTAGTAGGCCAGGTTCATTAAACACAAGGCTCATTGAGAGCTTGCGAAAATGATAAATGCCCCATTCCGCGTTAACGTAATTACTCTGTTAAAGATCGAGCTACTGGAATTTCAATACTTTTTCTCATGGCAAGCTGTCGACGTGGAATTGCCAGTTGGTGATGTTGTAGTAGAGAATATGCTCCGGTTTGATCCAATATGAAAAATAACATTCGACGATGCTTTACACGTTTAACCCTCTAAGTCTACTCAAGCCCCCACAAATCAACTATTTGCACAAAATCTAATATACACCTCACTAATATATTGATTAAAAGGGCATAATTACACCTATTATTTTATATAATAAAACCAAAATTAACGTCATGGTTAAACGCCATCGAAAACAATTGTAATAGGTATCTGATGCGTTTCTTAACTTGTTTTTCTTTAACTTGTTCTATTTTTTTGTCAGCACAGAGTTTTGCTGAAGAGCTGAAAATTTTCACTTGGGAAGACTATATCTCTGACACTCTGATAGAAGAATTTGAAGAACAGTACGGTCATACTGTATCTCAGGTTTATTTTGAAAATGAAATGTTACGTGATGCTGTGGTGTATTCAGGTAAAGCCCTAGCCTATGATTTGTTTATCATTGATGGGCTAACCATTGGTGAACTGGGCAGAGCAGGGATTTTAGGAGATTTGTCTAATACTTTGAAGGAAGGTAATTCAAACTTTACTGAGGTATCTCGCAGAGCTTGCGGGGCTAATGGAGTTCCGTATGCTAACGGTACCATGGGGGTCGCATTTCGGTCTTCAAAAGTCACCGAAGGTATAACCTCTTGGATGGACGTTTTCGACTACGCATTAAAATACCCTCAAACTGTTGTGATTCCTGATGACGATGTAGATACCATTGCAATCGCATTATTGGCGTTAGGGTTCGATCCTATGACCGAAAATGAAGTCGAATTGGCACAAGCGTACAAACTGTTGATGAAGGTTCGTGAACAGCTATTAGTAATAAGAGCGGCTATTGGCTACGCCCTAGATAAAAAATCTGGCTCTAAAATGGAAGTTGCCGTTATCTATTCAGGAGAAAAAGAACAAATAGCGTCGTATACAGAGCAAGATGATTGGATCTATACCATTCCTCAAGAAGGTACTTTGATGTGGCATGAATGCTTTAGTGTCCATAAAGACAGGCCTATTAGCAAAGCGTCGATAGAGTTCCTTAACTTTATTAACACACCAGAGAGATCGGCATTAAATGCTGAAGAAATGTGGTTCGCAAGTTCGAACAGACACGTATTAGATCTCGCAACTGATAACTATCTGCTAGATGAAGAGTTGTTCCCAACGGGATTAGACAGCGGTTCATCGTTTACCTATAAGACACTAAGCAAAGAAGCTTCAGACCTGAGAAGCCAAATACTCTTTGTTATTCATAACCCAAGATATAAAACCAACAAATGAAACTGTCGCTAAAGATCAATTATATTCTACTTCCTGTTATGGTAGTAATCTTCTCCATCGCTGGAGTTTTTTCGTACACCAGTCAAAAAATGCAACTGAACTCGTCGCTATCGGAACAATTACAAAGTGAACTTACTCATATCTCTCATGACCTTAATGAAGCGCTTAGAGAGCTCGATTTTTCGATTAGAATGAGTCTAGAGAACTACTATATTCAAAAGTATCTTCTTGAAATATATGATGACACCGCTCAGTACTACACGGAGAAAGAACTGGCGGGGTATATTAATCAATTAAAGCTCAATCACGGTATGATCGAGAGCTTTGCTTTAGTGGATCTTAATGGCGAAGAACTTATCTACTTTAATACGTCGGACCCATTTGCAAAATACTCTGCTGATACGGTTGTGACAGATCACCTTGCTGCGATTCAACAAGCATTAGACTCGAAAGGTGTAGCTCGCGTTAATGCCTCTACCTACAAACTGAACGAAGGTGTTGAAGGCCCTGAATTTTTAGTTGTAAAGACATTTACACCCGAACAGAGTTTTACTGTCTCAACCTTTTCTTATGGGCAGACATTACTTACTGCAGTGGTTCGCTCAAAAATAAGGCACTACAATAAATTTCAAGAGTCCGTGAAAAGTAGGCTTGGTCCTGACGCTCAACTGATACTTAGACCTAATGCTACCTCGTACTCGCTGGGGAATGAAGAACAGATAAAAGATATTACCCTGCCAGACTATGAATTGGGTTTTCAGCTAATACATGACTTATGGTCTATCAAAATTTGCCTGGCTCAAATACACCTCAATGAATTGTATAAACCCTTTCAACTTCTTTACGCTGTTATTGTTTTGTCAGTAACGGCTGTCACTTTCTTACTACTAAAGTGGCTTATCGTAAAGCAAATCATTAAGCCAGTGGAGAGACTCACTAAGAACGTGGAGTCCGTAAATCATGATGACTTAGTCTATATAGAGCGTTCCAAAAGTAACGACGAAGTCTCCATCCTTACCAATAAGTACATAAACTTGATCACTGAGCTCGATGATCTGGCAAAAAGAGACTCTTTGACGGGCTTACCAAATAGGAAAAAATTCAATCTAGATATCACACGCATAATGGATAACTGCACTAAAACAGATAAAAAGTGCGCTGTTATCTACTTTGATATTGATAACTTTAAACACGTGAATGACAAATACGGGCATCATGTTGGAGACCATTTATTCGTAGTATTTGCAGAGCGCCTCGTTGATAGCTTTGTTGATTTTGAGTGGGAAAATCTAACTATCTCTGAGTTTGAGTTCGCCAGACTATCTGGTGATGAGTTTGCCATTATCGTTGGTGGATTGGACGACTTAGATATACTTACCCAATTTTCCCATCGAATTCTCTCTCTCTTTGAGGACGGCTTCGAAGTGGATGGTACTCAATTTGATATTGGGGTCAGTGTCGGTATTTCCGTTTACCCTGATGATGCTAAATCTGTCACCGCACTGGTTAACAATGCTGATTCAGCAATGTATGCCTGCAAAAATGTCGCGGGAATAAACCATTATCAATTCTACTCAAGAGAGATGGATCGAGAAATAAAGCGTCATACTCAAATTAATGAAGACTTGAAAGAGGCGATTAAATCTAACGAGTTCTATCTAACCTATATGCCTGTTTATGATATCGAAAAAGGTAAGATTAAAGGTGCAGAAGTTCTAATACGAACAAGTCACGTGGCTCTACTCTCCTACGGGCCAGCGGATTTTATACCAGTAGCAGAATCGTCAGGATTAATTAAACATATTGATTATTGGGTTTTTGAAAATGCTCTGCAGAGACTGTCCGTCTGGATAGAAGAGCTGAATTTTGATGGCACATTAGCGATTAATTTCTCATCTTGGCAGCTCTCTAATTCCGACTTTGTCAATGTACTTTCTGGGTTACTGACGCGCTATGAGATTCCAGCACACATGGTTGAAATGGAAATCACCGAAACCTGCTTTATACCCGGAGATGAACAGAATATTGAGAGACTTAAGGCGTTGAAACAACTCGGAGTGAAGGTTTCTCTTGACGATTTTGGTACCGGCTATACGGCCTTTAGCCAACTGATAAATTATCCTATCGATACGCTTAAGATCGACCGTATGTTTGTCAACGCAATTGACTCTGAATCAACAGACAAACAGCTTATTGAAGTAATCATTGAAATGGCCAAAATTTATGATCTCAATATCATTGCAGAAGGCGTAGAAACAGTGAGTCAATTAGATTACGTTCGAAATAAAGGATGTCAGGAAGTACAAGGGTTCTTACTATCTAAGCCCTTAAAAGAAGATGATTTTATCGCAGCATGGAAGAGAGGGAGTTTGCCTGAGTACAATTAAAGAGCTGACACCATAAAATAAGGCTGGTTCTGAGTTTTGAAATAACACATCGCTTTGTCTGCCCTACTGATAGGTGGAGACAGATCTTGATAGTAATGAAGTCAGTTACCTGTACTGTTAGGCATGGATAACGACAAAGTCACTTGGTGATCACAGTCCTACTAGCCGATATTTGGACAAGTTATTACCCCAAAGATTAATAGAGTAATGACTCTTACTGTTGAGTTTGTAATACTTGTAGTCATGGTGAAGTGCGGAACAACGATACTTAGAAATTCAAGTGATGGCATAAAGATCGCGTAAAACCCATAACTTAATCTTGCCATACATCGTATGAAACCAGAGA
>NZ_JACJFF010000093.1:0-18414 GCF_014164465.1 Vibrio sp. SG41-7
AAGCTATCCAGTTCAATAAAGCTGTCCAGTTCGGTGAAGCTAGCTGACAGTAAGACTAAAGCCAATGTACCTGAGACCAAAGATTGTATGACGCAAGAGACCAAACCTGCTTTGCATTTAGAACCAGCTTTTAAATTGGTGCCTGAGATTGCATTGATTGAATCTTTGCCAGAGCACCTTCAAAAACGCTTTACGCATGCATTGACCTTGATGCATGAAGAGTGGGGTGAGCGTCGTACGTGGGAAGAAATCGCAACAGAGAGCGCGATTTCGCCATACCACTTTCATCGTAAGTTTACTGAGTTGTTTAACGAAACTCCGGGTCAGTATCTAAGCCGAGTTCGGTTACAAATCGCGGTGGGTTTGTTGATCAACGATGAGCCGTGGAGCGTGATTGAAATTGCTCAGTATTGTGGCTACTCATCGTCACAGTCATTAGGTAAGGCGCTTAAGCGCGAGCTTGGTGTTACTGCAAAACATATTCGAGAAATGGGCTACAACGCGACGCCTAAGGAAACGGCAGACTTCATCCAGAAGTTGGCACATCCAGGTGTGCAGTCTTCGATGGAGAAAGAGCTAGTTAAATCTATGCCGATCGAGCTGGTTTGGTATCCAGAACGCGGCATGCAAAAGCTTAAACTGGAAGATCCTGATTGGGACACGGTATTTGAAATCTATGGTCAGAAGTCGACGCACTTGATGGGCACCACACCAATAAAACAGATGAATAATAAATGGGAGGACATCGACGCTGAAATCGGAAATTGGCAAGTCGCGAAAGATCGTTACGATATGACCATTCCTGAAGGCTACTACTTATGCAGCGACGTTTATCTGGTTTCGGATGTGGCGTACAGCACAGCGTTAGAAGCTCTGTTTAAGGCGGTTGAACAACAAGGTTTGAAGTTAGATGTGCAAGGTTATTTGGTAGAGATGATTCGCCAGATCGACACGGATGATGTCGAAGGCGTGACGTTTTCATTTCAGTTGCCCGTTTTAGCGACATTAGAAAAGTAACACCAGACCGAGCGTTTCAGTTTGCTAGCTAATTCCAATAAAAAGGCTCCTCAAATGAGGAGCCTTTGTTTTATTTCAAGGAACCGTTTACCAAGAAACCGGTTATCAAGAGCCTCTGTTCGACGGGTTTAGCCGTTAAACAGAGTAGGGGGATTAAGCCTCTGCTGTTACTTTATCGCTGCTCATCTTTTTAAGCGCAGCGTAACCGAAGCCTGTTACTGCCGTACCTGCTGCAATCGCCACTAGGTACATAAGCACTGGAGAGATAGCGCCAGGAATCAGTAGTACGAACAAGCCGCCGTGTGGAGCCATTAGCTGAGCACCAAACATCATTGAAATAGCGCCAGTTAGTGCACCACCTGCCATACAAGCTGGGATAACACGCATTGGGTCTTTCGCTGCGAATGGGATTGCACCTTCAGAGATGAAACATAGGCCAAGAACGAATGATGCTTTACCTGCTTCACGCTCGCCTGCTTCAAACTTGTCTTTCACTAGGAAAGTCGCAAGGCCCATACCTAGAGCTGGAACCATACCTGCTGCCATGATTGCTGCCATTGGTGCGTAAGTTTGCGAAGCCAGTAGACCAACACCGAACGTGTAAGCTGCTTTGTTTACTGGACCACCAAGGTCGAAACACATCATTGCGCCTAGAATCACACCCAGAAGAATCGCGTTAGACGTTCCCATGTTGTTTAGGAAAGTTGTCATTGCGCTCATCACGCCAGATACAGGGCCACCCACGATGTAAACCATCACAAGACCAGTGAACAAACTCGCAATAAACGGAATGATCAGAATCGGCTTGAGGGCTTCCATGGATTGTGGAAGTTGAACCTTGTCGGCAATGAATTTCGCTGCGTAACCGGCAATGAAACCTGCTGCGATACCACCTAGGAAACCTGCGCCCGTTGAGCTAGCCAACATACCGCCGATTAGACCTGGAGCCAGACCCGGACGGTCAGCAATTGAAAATGCAATGAAACCAGCAAGAACAGGAATCATCAGTGCGAATTCAGAACCACCACCGATAGTCATCAGTGCTGCTGCTAACGTGCCTTCTTCTTTAAACGCTTCGATACCGAATACGAAAGATAGTGCAATGATCAAACCACCCGCAACTACCACTGGAAGCATGTGTGAAACACCTGTCATTAGGTGCTTGTACACGCCTTTCTTCTCGTCAGCAGGTGCTGAATTTGAAGAAGCAGTGTGTTGGTATGGTTTAGCTTCTGCGAACGCTTTTTCCATCTCTTGCTTTGTTTTCTTCAAAGCAGGGCTTGTCGTTGTTTTGTACAGCGCTTTGCCGTTAAAACGATCAAGAGGAACGTCGATGTCGGCAGCGATGATAACAAGATCAGCGTCTGCGATTTCTTGGTCTGTCAGTTGGTTTTTAGCACCTACAGAGCCGCGAGTTTCCACTTTGATTTGGTGACCTAGGCGTTTGCCTTCTGCTTCAAGTGCTTCAGCTGCCATAAAGGTATGTGCAACACCAGTCGGGCAAGCCGTAATCGCTACGATCTTCTTGCTGCTTGTGCTTGCTGTTGTAGAAGAGTTTGGAGAGGTACCAGTCACTTCAACAGTGCTTTCAACTTGAGATGCGTCTAGTACTGTTGCTTCTGCTACCGCTTTCTCTAGGAATGTTTTTGCATCCGCAGTGCATTCAGAGATAGCTGCTTGGTACACTTTTTTGCCGACAAAGCGCGCTTTATCAACGTTTGTGTTGGCTGCGATAACCACAACGTCGCTGCTGTCGATAGCGTCTTGCGATACGGTTGAGTCTGGTAGCACGCTTGATTGACATTCAATAGCGGCGTTCCAACCCAGTGCTTTTGTCGCTTGCTCTAACAAGCCTGCGGCGATGATGCTGTTTGCTACGCCACTAGGGCAAGCTGTGATAATGGTAATATTCATAATAAACCTTTTGTCCTATTTGCTTGTGTCTAACTGGCTAGTTGGAGCACTAAGCGACTGTAATTGGATATTTTGTAGTACTGAATCCAGCTCTTGTTGGCTGGTGATGCCCACGCCTACCTGTGAAACTGCTAGAGCAGATAGGGCGGTTGCGAATTTAATAAGTTCTGGTTTTGGCATCTGTTGCATGTGACCCCAACATAGGCCAGCGACTAATGTGTCACCTGCGCCTACCGTGCTTACCACTTGCATGCGTGGTGGTTGAGCATGTAACCATTCACCTTGGTTTAGCCACATCACGCCTTCTGCGCCAAGTGATACCACGATGTTATCGATGCCTTTTTCACTTAGGGCTTGGCCTGCGTGTTGGCATTGGTCACGAGTTGTCAGTTCTGCATTGAACAGCTGAGACAGCTCTTCATCGTTTGGTTTTATTAACCAAGGTTGCGCATTGATACCGGCTTTAAGTGCGTCACGGCTGCTATCAAATAGCACCTTCTTACCTAAATCGTGTAAGCGTTGAACCCAAGAAGCGCAAAGCTCAGGAGAGATGCCTTGTGGCAAGCTGCCTGCAATTACGAAGTAATCGTGTGTTTCAGCAAGCTCTAACAAGGTTTCTTCAAACGCTTTGATAGCGTCAGCATTAACAGGAACACCTGGGAAGTTGATGTCGCTTACTTGGCCTGAGTTCTCTACCAGTTTTACGTTGATGCGAGTTGCACCGTCGACACGGATAAAGCGGTCCGTTGCGCCCATCTGTTCAAACAGTTGGCAGAACGCTTCTTCGTTATTGCGACCAAGGAAACCCGTTACGGTCACTTTAGCGCCAAGCTCTGAAAGTACTTTTGCTACGTTTACGCCTTTACCTGCCGCGTGTAGAGAGCCTTTGTTTACTAGGCTCACTGAACCCACATTAAGTGCGTCGATAGCGCCTGTTAGGTCGAGAGCAGGGTTTAGCGTAACGGTAACGGCTTTGATTTGTTTATCAGACATATCGATTCCTTAACCTTCGCCAAGGCCTGAAGCGATAGCTTTACCAATCGATTCAAGTGCTTGTGCTGCATCTTCACCTTCAGCAACAAACTGAAGCTGGTGGCCGTGTTTAACGCCAAGCGCGATGACTTTCATCAAGCTCTTCGCGTTCACTTCTTTTCCGTCGCCATCTAGGTTTGAAACGCGGATCGTTGATTCAAACTTCTTCGCTTCAGCAACTAGCATTGCACCCGGACGAGCGTGTAGGCCGTGTGCGTTTTTGATTTTGAATACTGCGCAGTTGTCATCGTCTTGAGAGGCTGTAGAAACCGCTTCACCTTTCAGAAGACCAATCACTTGCGCTGTGTCAGCGGTTAGCAGTTGTTGCTGTTTACCTTCGAAAACCATCTTGCTTAGGTTTGCTAGGATCGAATGGTGCGCACTGTTACAAGCAGCAAATGCCACCAATGCTTTAACCGGTGTGCCTTCGAATTCACAATGGTTCGCTGTTGAAACGAAAGACACGCCAGTGCGAGTTACACCTTTATCACTGCCCAACAACCACAGGCCTTGGCCTAGGTGAGTTGGTGTTTTTGTTACTAGGTCAGCAACAAATGCGTTGTCAGTACAACCTGTGTTCTTAAGTAGGCCGCCCGCCACTGCCGACATTTGAACCATGTCGCTAGCAGGGAAGAGCAGTTGAACCAAAGAAGCGTCTAGGTCGGCTTCTAGTTGAACTTCGCCGTTAAGTAGGGCGATGATTTCATCTTCTGATTTCGCTTGCTTTAATTTCTCTTCAACACCGTCTGCCGCTAGCACTTTCGTTAGCTGCTTAAGAATGCCTAAATGCTCATCAGATTTCGCTGCAATACCAATTGCTACGTAAACACGGTTGCCGTCTGCCCAATCAATACCTTCAGGGAAGTGGTGTACCGCAACGCCTGTCTCTTTTACTAGGCCACGAGTGTCAGTGGTGCCGTGAGGAATCGCGATGCCGTTACCTAGGAATGTTGAGTTCTGGTTTTCACGGTTCAGCATTCCTTCAACGTAGCCAGAGTCAACTAAGCCTTTCGCGGTTAGGTCGCCAGCAATGTTCTGGATAGCTTTGAATTTGTCATCGGCCGTTTGACCAAGAGTGATGTCAGATTTTGATAATTTAAGCATGGTGCCTCTTTAGCGTATCGCTTGAGAATTTGTGTATCGCTACGATTCAGTCTAGAGCAAGAATTAGTGAACTTTACTCGTTGCTTTGCTCTTTGTTTTACTTTAGCTGAATCGGTTCAGCATTCAGTGTAAAAAAATTCAGCAAAGCCGATTTTGGTTTTCAAAATAGTTTTGCTGCGTGTCGTAATTCCAGTTTCGTTAATAACGAGAAGTTGAATCACAACAAATGACGCTCAATCCATACAAAAGGATGATTGAAGTCACTTTTCAGATTTTGCTGAATCCTTTCAGCTTTTATACTGAATCGATTCAGCATATAATTCAACTAATCCGAGGATCAGATCATTGGTTATATGATCCTACGCACAAAATACAGGTCACCCATATGACACTTGATGAAATTGCTAAATTGGCTGGAGTATCGAAAACTACCGCTAGTTATGTCATCAACGGCAAGGCGCAAAAGTACAGAATCAGTGAAAAGACGCAGCAGAAAGTCATGGCGGTGGTGGAAGAGTATAACTACCGACCAGACCATGCTGCTTCGTCGCTGCGTGCTGGTAATAGCCGTTCATTTGGTTTGATTATTCCTGATCTGGAAAACAGCAGTTACGCGCGTTTAGCAAAATTGATAGAGCAGAACTCACGTAAAGTGGGCTACCAGATTTTGATTGGTTGCTCTGATGATGATGCTGAAACTGAACGTAAAGTCGCTGAAGCTTTGGTGAGTCGTCGTATCGATGCCTTGTTGGTGGCGAGTTCAATGCCAGACGCCAATGAGTTCTACTTGAAGCTGCAAAACTCTGGAACGCCGGTTATTGCGATTGACCGTCCGTTAGACGATGAGCACTTTGCTTGCGTGATCAGTGAAGATTTCGAAGCAGCATTTGAACTGACGCATTCGATTCTTGATGACAGCATTCACAGTGTTGGTTTAATCGGCGCGTTACCTGATCTGAACATTTCGCGTGAACGTCAGCTAGGTTTTGAAGCGGCGAACAAAGCGCATACTCAACAAACAGGGCTAACAGAAAATAAGCCGATGGTTGTGGGTTATGGCGAGCACTTTGATAGAGAATCTGGACGCGAGGTTTTTGAAGACTGGATAGCTAAAGGCACAGTTCCCGATGCGATTGTGACTATGTCTTACACCTTGTTAGAGGGCGTGTTGGATGTGATGGTTGAAAAGCCGGAGCTGATCAATCAAGTAAAACTGGCGACCTTTGGTGATAACCGACTGCTCGACTTCTTGCCTTTCAAAGTCCACTCACTGCCGCAGCAATTCGAAGTGATTGCTGATAGCGCCTTTGCTTTGGCGCTAAATGCATCGGCCAAGCGTTACCAAGCGGGTATTGAACTCGTGCCAAGAAGCTTAGTTAGACGAGGCTAAGTGCCATTAGTTTATACGAGGCTAGACTCGTTTTGTTTAGATTAAGCTAGGTTAGATTAGGCTAATTCGTAAACGTATCTAGCTTGGGTTTAACAATAAACCCAGTTCTACGACCGCAACAATGCCGAGCAACAAAGCCAACACTTTCCAAAACTGGATCGGGTTTCGGTTTATCAAAGGTTGCTTGGCTTTGCTTTTGACCAAGCTTTGGTTTGGTGTGTAAAGGTCTGCCACAAAATCCCCCAACACTTGATGACGTTCGCTTGGTGATTCGGCACAGGCTTTTTGTAACACCAAATCTACCCAACTGGGTAAGTCCGCTCGTTTCTGAGTGATGGGTTGGTATTCCCATTGATGGTGGCGAGATTGCTTAAGCGATTGTGCGGTCATTTCAGAGTAGGGCAATTCACCGGTTAGCATCTCATAGCCGATCACAGCGATAGAGAACAGATCAGAACTGGTGGTCGCGCTGATATGTTTGATGGTCTCGGGGGCAATGTAATTGACCGCACCTAATGGAGTGTCGTCTTTGTCTGCGAGCTCTCCTTCTTCAAGTCCTCTGACTAATACAGCGCCAAGGTCGATGATTTTAATCTCGCCATCATGTTGGAGCATGATGTTCTCGGGCTTTAAGTCTCGGTGCACCATATCCGCACGTTGCAATACTCGAATGCCTTGTGTGATTTTTTCTAGTATGTCGCGTACTTCATTGAGTGACGGTTTTGGATTGTCGTACATCCATTGTCTTAGCGTGATGCCTTCTACCCATTCGCAGATTTGATATAAAAATTGCGAGTTCTCTGGCGTCGGGTAGACCTTCATTACTTTCTTATTGTTTAGCAAGATCCCCGCCCATTGTTCATTAAAGAAAGCTCTCAGTTGCGAAGGGCTATCATGATATTGGACGGAAGGGACTTTTAGCACGAACTCGGTTTGTGTCTCTTTTTGCATCACACGATACACATGGCTTCTAGAGCCTGCATACAACACCTCAAGCACCATAAAGTTGTCGATACTTTGCCCGAGCTTTAACGCGGGTGGGATGGCACGTTTAGCCAGCTTTTCATGGAACTCAATGAGCGAAGGTTTAGGTAGATGGCTGACTTGCACAATCAAACAGCTCACGTTATCTGAGCTATTGTGGCTTAAAGCAGTGTTACAGATGGTCTGTGCGGCGTATTCGAAATCCTCTCCAGGCTTATCGATGTGTTCATTGAATGTGTTGGGGGAGACAAACTCGTGTACGCCATCCGATGTGAGGATAAAGCAGTCGTTTTTCTTGATAGGCAGGGTTTGATAGTCAACGTTGAGTTGGTTGTCCATCCCCAAAGCTCGCGTTAGGTAATGTTTCTGTCCCATGTTCTTACGAGTGTGGTCGCGGGTCAGTTGTCGTAATTCTCCATCTCTTAGTAAGTAAATGCGACTGTCGCCAACGTGGAATATATGCGCGGTGTTCGATTTGAGTATCACGCTGCTGAACGTCGAAACGAGGGCGTTGTGGTTCACTTGTTGTGCAGGATGAATGTTAGAAACTGACGTGTTGAAGAGCCAAGAATTGAGGGACGTTAAGACTTTCTGTGCTGAGCGCTGAATGCTCCAGCTATTTGGCGTGGCGTAATAGTCGTCGATAAACTGCATCACGCTGGTGTGACTGGCTTTCTGGCCGTGTTCACTGCAACTTGCCCCGTCTGCTATGCAGGCGACACTGCCTTTCAACTCTTGCTCAGTACGAGTTTTGGGGTGCTTTACAATGATGGCGTCTTGGTTTTCATCACGTATGCCTTTATTCGAATAACCGCCAAACTTCAAAGTCAGTTGGTTATTGGATTCTGGCGTGACGACTTGCCCTTGGCTGAATGAAATTGTCATAACTGGTCTTCTTTTAACTGTTCTTCTTCCCGCTTCCTTGACAGAACATCCTAGGAAGAACAAAAGCTCTAGTGAACGTAGAGCCTTTGAACGAAGCACCTAGCGTTGATGTATCCGCTAAGGTGCCTCTCCCGATTCAATAATATCAATGCTTCTTAGTACAGACCCTAGCTTGAAACATTAATCAGCGTGACACTGCCGTCGTCGTTTACTTCAGCGATTTGACCGTTAGGCTCTTCCATGAACAGTAGAGTTACAAAGCCAAGTACAGCTGTTGCAGCAATCACTAAGAAGAACGTTTGGTAGCTCACGAATGACAACACAGTTAGGTAAACTACCGCACCCACGTTACCGTAAGCCCCGGTCATACCGGCAATCTGACCTGTCATACGGCGTTTGATTAGAGGAACTGTTGCGAATACTGCACCTTCACCCGCTTGCACGAAGAAAGAACACGCCATCGCTGCGACAACCGCTAGCCATACAGGCCATGTGCTGTCGACTTGACCCATTGCAAAGTAACCCACAGCAAGACCAATCGTTAGAATAAGCAGTGTTGGTTTACGACCGAATTTGTCTGAAATCCAACCACCACCAGGGCGAGACATGAGGTTCATAAAGGCATAAGCCGATGCAACCATACCTGCAAGAACTGGTGTTAATTCAAAGGTGTCAGAGAAGAACAGTGGCAGCATAGAAACAACAGCCAGTTCAGAACCAAATGTCGCAAAGTACAATACGTTCAACACAGCAACTTGCTTGAATTTGTATCTGTGAATTTCTGGTACTTCTTCTTTGAATACGTTCTTATTTACCTTCCAAACTTGCGACACTTCGTACACGTAAAGTGCGGCTAAACCTGCGTACACCGAATACACCGCCATGTCAGACAACATGTTGATGTTGCTTGGTGATAGCTTCCATGTCAGTAGCGCTAAAGCGGCATACATTGGGATTTTCATAATAAGTAGGAAGAAAAAGTCACCCTTTGATGTCACTTCCATTGCCGTTACTTGAGCTGGTTTGAAGTAAGTAGAACCTTTTGGTGTATCCGTTACGTTTTTGTAGAACACAAACGAGAACGCTAAGCTCATAAGGCCAGTAATACCAACCGCATAACGCCAGCCGTCTTCACCACCAAACGCTAAAGCCAGAGTTGGAAGTGTAAACGCTGCCGCTGCAGAACCAAAGTTACCCCAACCGCCGTAAATACCTTCTGCAGTACCCAGTTCGTTGTGTGGAAACCATTCAGATACAAGACGAATACCGACAACGAAACCTGCACCAATGAAGCCCAGTAGGAAACGAGCGATGGCCGCTTGAATGAAAGAGTCTGCCATAGCAAACATGAAACAAGGGATAGAACAGACCGCGAGTAGCGAAGAGTAGACCAATCTTGGGCCGTATCGGTCGGTTAACATACCAATGGCGACACGCGCCGGAATGGTCAATGCAACGTTGAGGATCAGCAGTGTTTTGATCTCTTCAGTGGAAAGACCAAGCGACGTTTTTACCATTTGCAGTAGTGGGGCAAAGTTGAACCACACAACAAAGGTGATAAAAAAGGCCATCCAACTTAGGTGTAAGGTTTTCATCTTACCCGTAAATGAAAGCAGCGAAAATTTTGTGTTATCCATGGTTTAAATCCTTTAAATCTGGAAAATTACCCGGCTTTAGCTCGTGCGTTACTTCCGAAATTCGAACGCATTAATGTGGCTAAACCCTGTGCCGAAATTGCTCACGCTGATAAAGCGTTTACATGATGATGTCGGCGTTTAGTTAACTGGCGATAGCAAGCGGTGCGAGAACCTGAACCTGTTCTCCTTGCTTGCGAACTTCAAATTTCACGAGCTTGAGATCGGGTTGTTCAAGGCACGCGCCAGTTTCTAAGTGGTAATGCTGCTTGTATAAGGGTGAGGCTACGTAAGGCTCACCGCTTAATGAACCAATGATACCACGTGACATCACATTCGCCTTGCCAACAGGATCGTAATTAGATAGTCCATAAAGCGTGTCACTGCGCTTACAGTAAAAAATAGCCACTTGGTTATCGTCTACTTTGGCGCAAATACCACCGTTTGGGGTTAAGTCCCGGGTGTTGCATACGGTTGTCCAATTTTCCATGACTTTCTCCTAGTCAAAACATAAAACTAATAATCAATTTAATTAGGGTGATAGCCGACAGCAGTTTTCTTGGGCTGAGCCACTGTCGACTATCGATATTGGGTTTAGTTGTTACTGATTCACTCACCAACCATTCGGCTTACGAAACTTCCGTAACTTCGATTTGGTCAGCCTTGGTTAGCATTTCATCGCGTTGTGAATCTGAAGAAGAGCTCAAGCTCGGCTTAGGAAAACGCTGCTCTCGTTCTTTGATGAATGACAGGCTAGTGTCCATTTCTTCGCTGTTGATGTAGTGCTGGAAACGCTTCATTTTTTCAGGGTTTTCGATGGTGGTTTTCCACTCACATTGGTATTTTTCGATGTTAAGGGCGATATCGGCTTCAAGTTCTTCAGCAACGTTGAGCTTGTCTTCAATCACGACTTGCTTGAGGTATTCAATGCCGCCTTCAAGGTTTTCCATCCATACCGATGTACGCTGTAGGCGATCCGCGGTACGTGTATAGAACATCAGAATGCGGTCGATGTATTGCAGCAGGGTGGTTTCATCAAGGTCGGTCGCGAAAAGGTCACCATGGCGAGGGCGCATACCGCCGTTACCACAGATGTAGAGGTTCCAACCTTTGTCGGTTGCGATAATGCCAAAGTCTTTTGATTGGGCTTCTGCACATTCACGAGTACAGCCAGAAACCGCAAACTTGATCTTGTGGGGTGAGCGCAAGCCTTTGTAGCGGTTCTCTAGTCGAATCGCTAAGCCAACACTGTCGTCGACACCGTATCGGCACCATGTGCTACCGACACACGATTTCACGGTACGAACTGACTTACCGTAGGCATGGCCCGTTTCAAAACCCGCATCAATCAGCTTTTTCCAGATGATTGGCAGTTCGTTAAGTTGCGCGCCAAACAAGTCGACACGCTGACCACCGGTGATCTTGGTGTAAAGGTCGAATTCTTTAGCGACTTCGCCAAGCACAATCAGTCTATCGGGTGTGATTTCACCGCCAGCAATACGCGGAACCACAGAGTAGGTGCCGTCTTTTTGCATGTTACCGAGGTAGATGTCGTTGGTGTCTTGTAGTTCTATGTGTTGATCTTCAAGGATGTAATCGTTCCAGTACGAAGCCAGAATCGAACCGACAGCCGGTTTACACACAGTACAGCCCAATCCGTTTCCGTGAGAATCTAACAGCTCATCGAAGGTCTTGATTTTGTTGACGCGGATGATGTCAGTTAGCTCTTGACGAGAATAAGAAAAGTGCTCACAGATATCGTTAGAAACCTCGACACCTAGGTTACTCAGCTCACTATCCAGAACCTGTTTAGCAAGGGCAGAACAACCGCCACAACCTGTCGACGCATTAGTGGTTTCTTTCAATGCGGCCATCGTGGTGCAGCCTGCTGAAACGGCGTCTTTAATGTCGCCTTTGGTTACATCAAAACACGAACAAATCACTGCGCTATCGGGCAGAGCTTCAACGCCCATTGCCGAACCTGAATCATCGGCCACGTTAGGTAAAATCAACACTGATGGGTTTTCAGGAAGAGGCATATCGTTTTGTTTGATTTGCAGTAGCGAACCGTAAGCTTCTGCATCACCGACCAATACTGCACCGACAATCTTTGTACCGTCTGCCGAGATGATCAGGCGCTTATAAACTTGCTCAATTTCATCGTTATAGGTATACGACTGAGCGCCTTCCGTCTTGCCGTGTACTTCACCAATACTGGCCACATCGACGCCAAGCAGCTTGAGCTTGGTACTCATGTCAGCGCCAGTAAATGCAGCATCGTCAGTACCGCCGGAGACAATATGCGAAGCCGCGACTTTCGCCATGGAGTAACCGGGTGCGACTAAGCCGAAGATCTTGTTGTCCCAAAGCGCACACTCACCAATCGCATACACGTTGTCGATGTTGGTTTGGCAGTGATCGTTAATCACGATGCCGCCACGTTCACCAATGGCAATATTAGAGCTGCGAGCTAGAGCATCTTGAGGGCGAATACCCGCAGAGAACACGATCATATCGGTTTCAAGGTGGGTGCCGTCTGCAAAGTTCATTCTGTAGCGAGCGTTCTCACCCGCGACTATCTCAGAGGTGGCCTTCTCGGTGTGAACCTGCACCCCAAGGTCTTCAATCTTTCTGCGCAGTAGGGCACCGCCACCGTCATCTAATTGAACGGCCATCAGGCGAGGTGCAAATTCAACCACATGGGTTTCCAAGCCAAGGTTTTTGACTGCGTTTGCGGCTTCTAAGCCAAGTAGGCCACCACCAATAACGACGCCAGATTTGCTGCCTTTGCTTGATAATTCAATGGCGTCTAAATCTTCGATGGTGCGATAAACGTGGCAGTGTTCTTGGTCGTTACCGGGAATTGGGGGAACAAAAGGGAATGAACCGGTCGCCAGAATCAAGGTGTCATAACTCTCGGTATGTCCCGATTCAGTCACAACGCACTTATTTTCAGTATCTAGTTGAGCGACTCTCGCGTTGAGAAGGTAATTGACGCCATTACTTTGGTAATACTCTTCGCTGGTTAATGCCAAATCATCAGCATTTCCGCGCTTGAAGTAAGCGGTCAACTGAACACGGTCGTAGGCCAACCTTGGCTCTTCACTAAAAGTAATAACATCAAACTCATCACTGTCTGATTGCAGGATGTTGTCGATAAATTTGTGTCCAACCATGCCGTTACCAACAACGACGATTTTCTTCTTGCTCATAATCCATTCCTTATTCTCGGCGTCACCATCACTAGCATCTAATTTCTAGTCGTTAGCAGATGAATACCGGGTTGAGATTCCACTCAATTCATAATCATCAAGAAAAACAAAAATGTTTTTCTAAGTCTTGGTTTTTAGTGGAGCAAGGAGGGTGCCAGATTGCGAGTTGTTCATTTAAATAAAATTTAATCTATATATTTCAGATATTTAAAAATTGCAGGTGGCACGTAATTACCCCTAAAGTGGTATGTGAAATTTTTGTTAGATTTATATAAATGAGCGTTTGTGGTGCAACTTTCCGCAAGATGGTGCAAAAATTAAGTTTCTATCTTGGTTAAGTTCGATTTTGTTCAGTGTTGATATTTTATCTTTAATTAAGTTGTTGTTTTTAATTGGAAATATTTCAATTTGGTCGACTGGTATTAAGTGGCGTGCTATTTGCTTGGTTTGAGTTATTACAATTATGGATAATTGAGCGAGAAACGGATGACCGATTCAAACAGCGGCTGGATAAAATCAACCTGTGCTTATTGTGGTGTAGGGTGTGGAATAGAAGCGAGACCGACATCGTTAGGAAAACTAGAAGTACGTGGTGATAAAGATCATCCATCAAACTATGGAAAACTATGCACTAAAGGGATTGCGCTCGGCGACACCGTCACGCCTTTAGGTCGTCTTACACAGCCTGCTTATATTCAGAATGAGCAAAAACAAGAGCTGGATTGGAACAGTGCCACTCAGTTGGTCGCAGACAAATTCAATCAAACGATCGAAGAATTTGGAGCCGATTCGGTTGCGTTTTATGTGTCTGGTCAGCTGCTTACCGAAGACTATTACGTTGCAAACAAACTGATGAAAGGCTTCATCGGTAGCGGCAATATCGACAGTAATTCTCGCCTTTGTATGGCTTCAACTGTCGTTGGGCATAAGCGAGCATTTGGCGCAGACACAGTACCTGTCTGTTATGAAGATCTCGAGCAAGCCGATCTAGTCGTGATTACAGGCTCCAACCTAGCATGGTGTCACCCGGTACTTTTCCAAAGGCTAAGAGCCGCGAAACAAGCCAACCCTGCATTGAAAGTCATCGTCATCGACCCGCGTTATACCGACACCTGTGAAATCGCAGACATTCACTTGGCATTGGAATCCGGCTCAGACGTGGCGTTGTTCAATGGTTTATTGGGCTACCTCGACGATAACGACAAGCTAGATGCAGACTACATAGAAAACCACACTCAAGGCTTTACTGAGTCGATTCGATCTGCGACTCAATATCGCTATACCGAATCAGGCTGGGGCGACAAAAGCGTTCCTGAGCTCACCGGGTTAACAGAGCAGCAGCTAAAACAGTTCTACAGTTTGTTTGCATCGAATGAGAAGGTGCTGACCATTTACTCTCAAGGCGTGAACCAATCCACACAAGGGTGCGATAAGGTAAACGCCATTATTAACTGCCATTTAGCGACCGGGAAAATCGGTAAGCCGGGTATGGGGCCATTCTCTGTAACGGGCCAGCCAAACGCGATGGGCGGGCGTGAGGTGGGCGGGTTAGCCAATACTTTAGCAGCGCACTTTGAATTTGGTGATCCGCAATCACACCAAACCGTCAGCGAGTTTTGGCAAACCGACAGCTTAGCCACACATGCGGGTTTAAAAGCGATTGACCTGTTTGATGCCATGAATGAAGGCAAAATCAAAGCCGTGTGGATCATGGCAACCAACCCAGTCGTGAGCCTGCCTGACAGCGAAAAAATCAAAGCCGCATTAGAGAAGTGCCCAT
The DNA here is from genome assembly GCF_014164465.1 of Vibrio sp. SG41-7. Lineage (NCBI taxonomy): Bacteria > Pseudomonadati > Pseudomonadota > Gammaproteobacteria > Vibrionales > Vibrionaceae > Vibrio > Vibrio sp. SG41-7. The sequence goes on from NZ_JACJFF010000093.1 coordinate 14,953, forward strand.
TTGTGGTGGTGTCTGACTGCATTGCCGATACGGAAACCACTCGCTTGGCTGATGTAGTGCTGCCCGCGCAAGGGTGGAGCGAGAAGTCGGGCACCGTGACTAACTCTGAGCGTCGAATCTCACGCCAACGCCGTATACTACCAAGCCCAGGGGAAGCCAAACCCGATTGGTGGATATTAAAAGAAGTCGCACAAAAAATGGGATTCAAAGAGCAGTTCGAGTTCCGCCACGAAGGCGAGATCTTCAAAGAGTATTGCGAGATGACAGCGCTCGACAATGAAACAGGCAAAGCGCGAGACTTGTGCTTAATTGGACTCACGCAACTGGATGAGAAAGGTTATGGCGAGCTCACACCACAGCAATGGCCAGTGCTTGAGTATCAACCAGAGATCATCGAGCAGCGTATGTTCACCACTGGCGAGTTTTTTACTGAATCAGGAAAAGCGCAGTTTATTGCGGTTGAGCACGACAAGCCGATTGCCGATACCAGCCTTGAATTCCCACTTATCATGAACACAGGGCGCATCCGAGACCAATGGCACACCATGAGCCGCACAGGCTTGGCCGCAGGCTTGGGTGAACACACCCCAGAACCGTTTGTTGCCATGCACCCAGATACCGTTTCAGAACTGAACTTGGATGAGTTCGGGCTAGATTCGTTCAACCACACGACTATTAATCCAGTGGTGAAAGTGCGCAGCGCACAAGGCGAGTGCCAAGCGCGCTTAGTGGTGACCAAAGAGATGCGCCGCGAACAAGTCTTCATGCCTATCCACTGGAACGCACCCACCGCCAAAGACAGCAAACCGTGTGACTTGATCTTGCCTCATACTGATGCGGCATCAGGCCAACCAGAGTTCAAACATACACCTGTTGTGGTAGAGCCGTGTGGTTATCGCAGTGAAGCGGCACTGGTCAGTGACAAGGTGATGGATTGCAGCGGCTTTGATTACTGGGTACGCCAAAGAGTGGAGGGCGGTTTTCTGTATCGCATCTCATCATCCAAGAACCCAATGGAGCTGGTGATTCAACTGGCCAACACACTCGATGCCTTACCAGAACCCAACGCGGAGGCAATCAAATCACTCCATTACCACGGCAACAAATCATTCAAGAACTACGGCTCTGCCAAGCTGGGTCAGTCTGGTGTAAAGCAGGCCTTCGTGGTGAACAGTAAGCTCGACCATGAAAGCATAGATTGGCTGGTGGCATGTCTAACCCGAGAAGCCGATGAAGAGTTCGAAGCCGAATTTTTGAGTACTATGGCGAAGTAGTTATTACCTCTCGCTCACCATACCTATAGCAAAAACGCCGACAATCATGTCGGCGTTTTTGTTTTTGAATACGATATCCCAAGATAAAACCTTCATTGCCTGAACTGCGGTTTACTCACACATTGGGGAGTTTTCTGCATTTTGCAGAAACTATATGGAAAATTTCTGCTTTTCGTCATGTTTGATACAAAGATAAGTAGGTAAGATTATGTTATTAAGAGAGTTATTGGACTAAGTGAAGTGTGTCTTGGAAACTAGACATAATTGTTTCAGGGACAAAATGCAGAATTATTCTGTCTAATATAGCTGTTAGGTGCTCGTGACCCCAACACTTATGTCAAGTTTTTAAATTAAACAACACCATGGAAAGTAATTATGAAATATAACAATCCAATCAGCCCAAGTTGTATAGATAACTTGCTAGATGACCTATGGCTAAATGAGGACTCTTTAGTTTTAGATGTTGGTTGTGGTAATGGCGAGTTAATTAAAAGAGTTTTAGAAAAGTTTAACTGTCGGGCGGTAGTCATTGAAATTGATGAATTGGAGATCGCTAAAGCAAAGGAAAATTTGGAACTGTATTTAGATCAAATCACCTTTCATAATGCAGCTTTCAAAGATGTTGAACTGCCTAAAGGCGTATTTGACGCGTGCTTTAGCTTAGGCTCTACTCATGCTTTTGGCGATGTTGGTGAAGCTTTAGACCATGCATTGTCTGACATGAAGTCTCTCATAGTTTCCAATGGCGTAATTGTACTTGGAGATGCGTATTGGCGAAAAGAACCAGATAAAGAGTATTTATTAGCAACAGGTATTGATCCGCTAGAATTACGCTCAAACTTTCAAAACATAGAAGCAGGAAATCAACTGGGTCTTGAATGCGCTTATGTCGTTCAATCTTCTTATCAAGATTGGGACACTTTCGAAAGTTCGTTTTGGCTAGCATCCGAACGAGAGTTGTTGCTAGACCCAGAGAATATAGAGCTATTGGATAAAGTAAAAACGAGACGACATTGGAAATATGCGTATTTGAAGTGGGGGCGTGAAACAATGGGGTTTGCTATATACCTGTTCATTCACTCTACACCTCAACGCACCTAACAAACCATTCAAGCAGATTCGCAAACGCGTGCCGATTCCGCTTCGCTTCATTTTAGCACACGTATGCTCACAGCTTAATGGGGCGTTAAATTTCATAAAGGACATAGATGAAAAACTTAGAAAATGAAGTCATTGAATACTTCAAAAAGTTCTCTGTAGAAGCTCGAAAAATTGCTGAGTCTGACGAAAAAACACCTGATTTTCTGATTGAACAGGAAGAAGTCGTTTTGATCGAATTGAAGGAAAAATCAGACGATGAAGCATTACATCAGCGTGAACAAAAAGAGTTAGCTGAAGGTGGCGTATTTGAGCACGTTGGGACTACAGGTTATCGTAACCGTATCTCAGGAGTTATAGGTAACGGAATAAAGCAATTGAAAGCGCAGAAAGAAAATACAAAGAGTGATTTCTGCTTACTGTTTATTGTTGCAAATGGTGTAGCGCAAGGTACACAGGCTGAGCAAATAATTTCAACGCTTTATGGTAGAAAGCACATCATTGACTTTGAATCTCAGTCCAGTGAAGCATCAAGCTGTTACTACGCTTATCATAGCGAGTTCTTTAAGCATAGAAATATCATAGATGGTGTTTTTCTTATCACAAATAGAAACGTTGTTTTGCTTGTTAACGATAAATCACCAAACTACACAGAGTTTAAAGCTTCTTCTTTTCTATCTAAGTTCGTTGGAAAAATCGGAATATTTGACCTTGTCGATCTCGAAGCTAAAGAGAATGTCATGGTCGCTGACTGCGATATTCCTCGAAGTAACGAGGGAGCTGTAAAGCAATATATATTTGAAAAATACTCTATCGAAAGAGGCATGATGTTAGATTTTCCTCAATATTCATTTAAGGCTCAGATCGACGAAAATGAAATTTAACAAAGCGTTTAAGACGGATTCCCAACGCTTGGCATTTTCGGTTTGCTTCAGCTTAAGTGTTTACGGCACAATGATTTAGGTTTGGTGGTAGCGTTGCTCACCACTTAACGCGGCTACATGGATTCCCCCGGTTGTCAAACATCCGCTAAACTTATGTTGATGGGTTTTGGACTGCCGCTCTACATTCGGCCTACTTATCGACGATT
>NZ_JACJFF010000094.1:0-18351 GCF_014164465.1 Vibrio sp. SG41-7
ACCAAGCGAACAGGTCGCGCTTCTATAAAGACGTTATGGCAAGGATGGCTTAGGTTACAAACCATCCTTGAAGGGTATGAACTCGCTAAGTCTCTTGATTAACCAGACTTGTGATCAAGAGACAGTCACATTGTGAGGCCTTTTTTTGTTTGGTTCTGCTGTCTGACATATCGAATATTGGAGAATTCGGTCGAGCAAACTAAGCTCTTCTAGCTTCGGTCTAAGAACGTTTGACCTTCTTAGACATGTAGTCAGTACCAAAAAACTCAGGCCAGTACATTTTCACGTATCCACCTGCAACCCAAATCACTAGGATGGTTGCGATGGTTAACTCGAAGAAACCAAACTTGTGCAGCCAATACCATTGCGGGTATTCCGCGCCGAAAAACGTAGTTAGGCGATGCATGGCAATAGCGCTGATCACGGAAGGGAAAGTGACGGCAGCAATCGAAGGTTGGAATTTCAGACGCATCAATCGTATGTAACACAAGTAGATCAGTAGCGTCATGGTGATAGCAATACCAGCCAACGCGCCTGTTAGAATCGGGTCTGGGTTGTCGAAGTTAACCAAGTAAGCCGCTAAAGACAGGTTCACAGGTGCTGCCATGATGGCTAAGGTTGGTCTTGCTCGGCGTGGCAGGTTTCCTTCGAATACCAAGCGGTACAACACCACTGGCAGCATTAGGAAATAGATACCGATACAAGTGGCCGCAAGAGTTTCTGAAAAAACGGTGTGCCCAAATTGTGAACCTGCTAAGGAACTGCTGATTAACCCCACCGGATACAGAAACCAACTCGGTACAATGTTCGACATTTTGAAGTTGATGATCTGGAAACTAAAGAACAACACCATCATGGTAAAATGCAATAACAACGCGCAGAACCATACTGGGTAAGCAATGACTGGAGAGATTTCGGCTAAATAGTCGCATAGAATCAATAACGCCATGCTCATTGGTGCCATCAAGCTTCCACTAAGCGGATGACGAATGTCATTGATGAAAGTATTAAAGCTGGTGAGATAACGAAGTAAAACGGGTAGCAATAACAGTGCGCCAAATGCAGCAAGGTAAGGGCGAATGATCTCACCAACCCCTGGCAGATATAATGCCCAAGCTTGTCCTAGTCCAATAACGCCAAGTGCCAAAGACGCCTGAGATGGCGGCACATTTTTTACTTGGGTTAACCTTCTCCAGTTCAACGCCTTTCTCCAACTAGTTATTTATAGAATATGAGTTATATAGAATGTGAGCAGTTTATATAATATGAGTCAATTATAGAATTTTTGCTCTAGAGTGAGCGCTCAGCTGTGTCCTCAATAGATGTTAAGGACACTCAAATAATTTTGAGTGGATGATAGCAAGTTTAACGTTTGCTTTTTTGATTTTGATACGAAATCGGGACATTAAGCACGAGGAAAGTGTGCTTTATTTTTTGAGTGATTTATAAATACCGAGCTTGGTTTGCTCATGTATCAGTGGAACTTGACTGTATTAGTGGGGCTTAACGAGTTACGTTTAAGTCCCACATTTGAACTACCGTTCTCAATGTCGTTAACGTACTTCCTCTTGCTGAGGGAGGTCTTGTTGTCTTAGTTTCTCGTTTTTCAGCGTACGGTTAAGCAGCTGACTGTAAATTGGCTGCCCACCTAACATTTGAGCAATGATTACTGCGCCCAAGCAGGTGATGATCAACGGCAGGATGAGGTAGTAGTTATTGGTCATTTCAATAACCAACAGAATACCGGTGATAGGCGCTCGCACGGTGGCGGCAAATAAGGCTCCCATGCCAGCAATTGCAAACATACCCGGTTCAATATTCAGTTCAGGAAAGAATGCCGCCGCGATAAGCCCAAACGCGTAACCAAAGAGCGTTCCTAGAGCAAGCATTGGTGCAAAGATACCACCCGGTGCACCAGAGCCGAAACAAAGTAGCGTGGTGAGCACGCGCCCTAAGAAGATTAACAGCAGCACGTTTGCGCTGTAGTTGCCATTAGTGATGTTCGGGATGATACCAATACCACCGCCAGTCAACTCCGGTATATAGAGCAGCAATAAGCCAAAGCAACCGCCCAGCAGGGAACCTGTCATTAAGTAGCGTTTACGGTCATTCTTGTGTATTGCCACAAATAGGTCTTGCGAAAGTGTAATCAACTTATTGAAAATCACACCAAACAGGCCGAACAACACGCCTAACAACAAGAACAACCACAGAGCATCCAGTTCAGGCGGTTGGTATTGAGGCATAGTGATAACGGCAGATTGTCCGTTGATTGATCGAAAAACGATGTTGGCTGAAACCGCGGAGATGATGACAGCTTTAATTGATATGAGTGAGTAGCGAAACTGTGGTCTCATCTCCTCGACTACAAACATGATGCCAGCCAGTGGTGCATTGAATGCGGCGGCTAAACCACCTGCGGCACCCGAAGCTAATAGTGAGTGGCGAGTGTCGTCATCTTTGACTCTGAAGATGTCAGTCACCATACGACCAATACTGCCGGCCATTTGAACGGTTGGTCCTTCTCGACCTAAAACCATACCAGAACCTAATGCGCCCATACCGCCAAAGAATTTTACTGGCAATACTCTCCACCATCGAACAGGGCGCATACCGTCCATCGCACCTTCAATTTCGGGGATGCCTGAGCCTGCAGCCTCTGGAGCAAAGCGGTGAACGAGGAAGTAACCAATAAAGGCAAATGCAGCACTAATAAGGAAAGCGGCCAGCCAAAGGGGTAAATAGCTACCGATTTCATCTTTAAGCCAATCGGTACGAGTTTCTGTGATGAAATGAACCGCGACTTCGAAATAGGTACCCACCACGCCAGCAAGTACACCCACAATACAAGAAAGGAAGAGAACGGAAGCGGGTGTCTTATCTCTTGAGAGAAATTGATTAATAGCATCCCTTGGCATTTTGGCTAATAAGGATTGCTTAATTTTCTCTCTTCTGGTCATTGAGATAAGGCTCCTGAATGGGTTAAGGCGGGGTTGTCATAAATTATACGCGTCCTCTGCATATCCTATAGCAGCAAAGATGAAAAGTTGAATTTCATTTATGGAATGTACGTGTTACATAAATGGAATCTATGGGCAATTGTGGAATCGCCGTCACAATTTTGATCGATTCTCTGGTGGTGGCTTGAATATCCCCAAAAATGAACCATAGTTAAATCGTAAAGCAACATAACGAACCGCAAGGAGAAGTGAGGTTTTACACACAATTTGGATGGATTCAGAAACAAAGTTTTAGTTCCTCGTTAAATGTTCAGGTCGATATTTAAGGCTTCCTGATTCGCGAACTCACGATTGAGTAACGAGGGTGAGGCGTACTGAGTAAGTACGCCTTTAGTTCGTCTGGAGCATTCATTTTTCATCGTTACCCCCTTTCTAGTGACACTCATACAACTTCTGGCTTAAATCATTCTCCGTATAAACAAGCGATTGGGGTCAATTTCTCCGTGATTGTGTATATACTCCTTAAAAAAGGAGAACTGATATGACCAAAAAAGTTCCTACAAACATAATTACGGGTTTCTTGGGTGTTGGCAAAACGACAGCTATTTTGAACCTGCTCAAAAATAAACCTGAGAATGAAAACTGGGCTGTCCTGGTTAATGAGTTTGGCGAAATCGGCATTGATGGCGCATTAATGACAGACCAAGGTGCTTTAATTAAAGAAGTACCGGGTGGCTGCATGTGTTGTACTGCAGGTGTTCCTATGTCGGTAGGTATTAATGCCTTACTGCGCCAAAAGCCGGACCGTTTATTGATTGAGCCAACTGGGCTTGGTCACCCTAAACAGGTTATTGCGACACTCACTTCAGAGCAATACACACCTTATGTTGATTTAAAAGCGACGCTTGGCTTGGTTGACCCACGAAACCTATCCAATGAAAAGTACACGTCGAATCAGAATTTCAATGATCAACTGGACAGTGCAGATGTGATTCTTGGTACTAAGGTTGACCTTGTTCATTCTGAAGACATCGATGTGTTCAATGATTGGGTGACGGATCAAACGCCAGCAAAAGTCTTCCATAAGCTAATTCACGATGGTGAAGTGCCATTGGAAGTGTTGGACATTGAAAGAGTATACGGCAGTGCTTCCTCTCATATTGAAGCGCACCATCACGATCACGCTGAACAAGAGCCTCAATTCCAACTTCCTCCCGGTGAAGCGTTCATCCGTAAAGAGAATAAAGGTCAGGGCTATTTCAGTTGCGGTTGGCTATTTGGCGCAGAGCATAAGTTCGACTTTGATGCGCTGTTTTCAATGTTGTCGGATCTTACGGCTGAGCGTGTAAAAGCCGTGGTGAATACTGACCAAGGTTGCTATGCGTTTAACGTGGCGAATCAAGTGGTGTCCGTGAATGAAATTTCCCTTGATGGCTTTGAGTCTCGTCTTGAAGTGATCGACTCGCAGTTAATGCCTTGGGACGATCTCGAGCAGATTCTACTCAAGCTGTGTGGCATCAAATAGCGCCATTTTAACTGTTTGAACTGATGATCTCGGTGTTTACTTCGTTGAAGGTGGGGTAAACACCAGATTAAATGAGAAAGTTTGCGTTATATCACGATAAATGTGAGATAAATCACTCTAATTACTTTATAGTGCTCGGCTGAAATAAGAATGTAGGCTGTCTGCTTAAGGAACCCGTAACAATGTCATTTTCCTCTCAAGGTTTTGCTCCTGAATTAGTCAAAGCGTTGACTGAGTGTGGTTATGAAAAACTCACTCCAATTCAACAAAAAGCGATTCCAATGGCTCGTAAAGGCCATGATATTTTTGCTACTGCTCAAACCGGTACGGGTAAAACAGCGGCATTTTCATTGCCTGTTATTCAGCACCTTTTGAACAGCGGTAAAAAGGCGTCTAGAGGAACGGCTCGCGGCCTTATTCTTGCTCCAACTCGAGAGCTCGCTGCGCAGATCGCTCAAAACATTAAAGACTACGTTAAATACACTGAACTAAGCGTTTCAGCGGTTTACGGTGGTAACAAAATGTCTTCACAAGTTCGTCAATTAGAACTGGGTGTGGATATTTTGGTTGCAACACCTGGCCGTTTGGAAGAACACTTAGAAGCGGGTAACGTATCTATCGCAAACCTAGAATTCCTAGTATTCGATGAAGCTGACCGTATCCTTGATATGGGCTTTATCAATGCCGTTCGTAAGATCATGTTGGATGTAGAAACATCGCCGCAAATCATGATGTTCTCGGCAACGACTTCTACTCAGTTAAACCAACTGTCTGTTGATATTCTACGTAAACCAAAACGTATTAGTGTTGAGCGCGAAAACTCAACGGCTTCTACTGTTGGTCACGTGGTTTACCCTGTGGATCAAGAGCGTAAAACAGAACTGCTTTCTGAGCTGATTGGCCGTAAAAACTGGCGCCAAGTGCTTGTGTTCGTGAACTACAAAGAAACAGCGAATGACGTCGTTAAAGAGCTTAAGTTAGACGGCATTAAAGCGGTACTTTGTCACGGTGATAAAGCGCAAAGCGCTCGTCGTCGTGCTTTGGATGACTTCAAAGAAGGCAGAGCTCGTGTGATGGTAGCTACCGACGTTGCAGCTCGTGGTCTTGATATCGAAGACTTACCACACGTAATTAACTACGACATGCCTTTCCTAGCGGAAGATTACGTTCACCGTATTGGCCGTACAGGTCGTGCTGGTAAACAAGGTCATGCGATTTCTTTCGTTAACCGCGAAGAAGAGTTGACTGTTGTTCAAGTTGAAACACTGATTCAACAACGTATTCGTCGTGTTGAACAACCGGGTTATGAACCGAAGAAACGTGATGCTTACATCGAGAAGCTGAACACTAAATCGGCGTACAAAAACCGCCAAGGTCGTAAGAACAACGCGAACGAAGAGCCTCAAGATCAAGCAAGCGCAGAACGTCGTTTGACTATGATGAAGCGAATTAAAAACCGTCGTAAGTAAAATTACGGTTGGTAATGGAAAAGAGCCACTGTATTGTGGCTCTTTTTCGTTGTGTCGCTAAATATAAGGTAGCTCCTTAGAAAGACAGCTCAACAAGCTAAACACTTAAATAAAAATAAGTCGATAAGGTAATAATATGGATAGCGCACTACTTTGGGCTTTTATTCCCACATTTTTCTTTGTGTCAATTACGCCCGGTATGTGTATGACCTTGGCTTTGACGCTAGGAATGAGTGTTGGATACAAGCGTACATTATGGATGATGATCGGTGAATTGGCTGGTGTTGCGGTGGTTTCTATTGCTGCGGTATTGGGTATTGCATCTATTATGTTGAACTACCCGTGGCTATTTACGGGCTTCAAATTTGTTGGTGCAGCTTACTTGTTCTATCTAGGCGTTCAGATGTGGCGTTCGAGAGGTAAACTGGCGATCAGCACTGACAACCAAACAACAAAAGTCAGCAATGATTGGGACTTGGTGGTTCAAGGCTTCGTGACAGCGATTGCGAACCCGAAAGGCTGGGCATTCATGATTTCGTTATTGCCTCCTTTCATTAATAGTAATAAAGACTTAGCACCGCAGTTGTTGATTTTAGTGTCTATTATTCTGGTTTCTGAATTTGTCTGCATGACCTTGTATGCGACAGGTGGTAAGAGCCTAAAACATATGCTTGGTAAAGCCGATAACGTTAAGTTGATGAACCGTATTGCAGGTACGTTAATGATGGGCGTTGGTGTGTGGTTGTTCGTGAGCTAATTCTGGTTAGCCTACAACGAGCAGAGATCCCCGACTCAGTCGTTCCTCCTTCTCGAGGATGACGGTACGTGATTTGGTTTGGGGTGAAGAGCAGTTTACAAAGCTGCAGATCATTAGTTGAGTCAAAGAGCGTATAGAATATAAAAAGAGCGATAGGGCGTTTGGCCTTATCGCTCTTTTTGATTTTACTTAGCTAGCGAACAGAAACTAGATAACAGTAAGGTTACTGATCTTAGCTAGATTTGCTTATTAAACCGCGATTTCACCGCCGTCTTCACGACGAATCACAACGGTAGATGCTCTTGGGCGCACATTGCCTTTAGTCTGTGCGGTCGCATCTTCTGACGATGGCCAGTTTGCAGGGTGTTGAATGTTCACAAACAGTGATTTGTAATCAGGGCTAATGGTAAAGCCTGTTACTTCGCAACCGTTTGGACCAACAAAGAAGCGTTTAAGTTGTGCTTGGTTGTTTGCATCAATTACCGCGCTGTTGCCGTTGTCATCCGTTAACTGAGATGGAACCACTGCCAGCATTTGGTCATTGGTGTAGCCAGTTACTTCGTCTGCGCCGTTATCTGTCTGAATCCACAAGATGCCACGAGCATCAAACGCTAAGCCGTCAGGGCTTGCGAATTGGTTCATGTCCGTTAGACCTGAGCGGTTAATAGACTTGTCTTCTACTGCTGGAGAGCCAAATACGAAGATATCCCAATCGAACTCGCCTGCTGTTTTGCCTTCATCCCAACGAATAACATGACCGAACTTGTTGTCTACGCGAGGGTTCGCAGAGTTCGCTTCTTTACGCTTGTTGTTATTAGTTAGCGTTAGGTAAGCCGTACCTGTCATCGGGTCAACAGAGCACCATTCAGGGCGATCCATTGGCGTTGCGCCTACAAGGTCGGCTGCGCCTGCGGTATTAATGATAAGTGCTGCTTGAGAATCAAATGAATCACCTAGCTTACCGCCGTTTGTGGTCTTACTGCTCAGAATCAGTGGTAGCCAAGTACCTGAACCGTCATCGTTGAACTTAGCCACATACAGCGTGCCTTTGTCCATATACTTGTCACCCGCACTTAGGCGATTGCTCGGCTCTGCATCACGCGGGTCCCATTTCTCTTCAGAAACGAATTTGTACAGGTATTCAAAACGAGAATCGTGACCAGAGTAGAATACGATCGGCTCGCCTTCGGTCAACTTACCGAACGTACAGCCTTCATGACGGAAGCAGCCCAGTGCAGAACGCTTCTTCGCGCGAGAGTTTGCTGTGTATGGATCGATTTCAACAATGTAGCCGTGACCATGTGCTTCGTTACGGTAGTCGTCCATTGCTGACTCACCTGTTGGCGTCACATCAAAGCGTGCAAACTCGTCTAAGCGTTCTTGTTTGTTACCTGAAAGCGTGTCCCAACCGTAACGTGTTTTGTCGGTAGCGATACCAATACGTTCCTGCGCTGGCGTTGTCTCGCCTTTGTTCACGAAATAACCCGGCCAGTTTTCTTCACACGTTAGGTAAGTGCCCCATGGCGTGTAGCCATTACCACAGTTGTTCAACGTGCCACGAGCTTGGCTGCCGTCTTGTGAGAACTTGGTTTTGGTAAATTCACTGTGAGCAACAGGGCCAGACAGGTCCATTACTGTTGCGCCTGTGTAGCGGCGGTTCAGTGGATCGTTATCGACCATCACCCATTGGTTGCCTTCAAGTTTCACTCGAACAACACTCACGCCGTGCGCGTTGATCTCTTTACGTACTTCATCAAGGCTAGGGCGAGCGCCTTCGTTGTATGTTGGGCCGTTGGCGTGCAGCGCTTTTTGGTCGATGTATTCGTGGTTGATCACCAATAAGCCATCATTGCTGTTGCCATTAAGCGGGAAGAAGTGCATGCCATCGTGATGCATGCCTAATGCGTTGGCTTGATCTTGTGCATTGTTGGTGCCGTCTTTTAACCAAGCATTGCCTTGCTTGTTGAGTGGAGTACCCCAAGGAACCAATACCTGTGCTGTATAGCCTTTTGGTACAACGACACTGTCTGTCAATGATCCTTTAACCGATTCGAATGCAAGTGTTGCAGTGCTTTTTTGTGCGCCCGTTGCTTGCATTGTCGCAGCGTTAGCCGTGCTGTGACCCGCTAAACCAAACGCGCCAAATGCGGTCATTGCACTGATGCCTAAACCGCCTTTCAGAACGTTTCTTCTTGAAAGGTTTGCATCTAGAACTTCTTCGAAAGGCTTGTTGTTACTCTTATTGAATCGAGTGCTATCAAATGTTTCCTTGCTCATCGGGACTGCTTCCTGTTGGCTGACTTTATTATTCGTTATTTATGACTTACCCACTTACTAATGAATTGGTTAATAACTTGGGCTGATGTGTGAGCAATCGTGAAGCAGTTAAGTGACAGATTTTTATAGTTTTGATTAAGGTTTTGTTTCTGTAGCACGATTTTTGCTGCTAACCCTCTCGTGCAATACAAAACTCTTGGGAATTAACGAAGAACTGTGTATAAATGCTTTATCAAACGAAAAGAGAGACAGTTATGAAATTAGATAAAATCGAAAACAAAAATCGCCGCCTACGCAAGAAGTTATACCTAGGTGAATTCGCTATTCTAGGTTTTGAAGTAAGCTGCACGACTTCGATTGCTGATTTTGACCAATACGATGTGTTCATCGATGAATTTATCGATTTTATCGACAGCATCGGCCTGTGCTTTGGTGGCGGTGGTTTAGAGCTGTTCGAAGGTTTCTTATGCTCTATTGAGCGCTACCGTTCAGTGACAGAAGCAGAGCAACTGCAAGTAGCGCAGTGGCTTGAAGCTCGCGCAGAAGTAAGCAAAGTAGAAGTAAGCGAACTTGTTGACGCAAACTACGCATTCTAAATTGGTGTTGTTCGGCTAACTCAGTTGGAAGCGAATAGAGCTTTCCTGAGATAAGCTTTATACATCAGTGAAAGGCCCAGTCGGTATATCGATTGGGCCTTTTTGCTTTTGGTCTGCGCTATTTTTGAACAATGATCCCTTGTGTAACTCTCATTTCTAGAATGAGAATTTCTAACTACATATCAGTTTCTTAGGTCTGTCTTTCTGGATAGTAAGAAGTTTGAATAAACTTGTGAGAGTTTTATGAGAATTCAATGAAGTTGCTGATAGATTTGATCGCCATTCTTAGAGTCAACAACCCCACAGTTCGTTCTGGCAAAGGTAACGGTATATCGCTGTTATTCGTTTTGTTGGCAACGATAGGACTCGATAAAGGATGGAATCAAAATGAACAAACGTACTCAAATCAGCTTAGTGATCAGCTCGGCTATGTTGACCCTCGGAGCGGCTCAGGCTGCAGAGCTTGAGGTGACCGTTACCAACGCAACGAAAGGGATCTACTTTACGCCTATCTTGGCAGCCGCTCATGACTCCAGCTTGTTCATGTTTAGAACGGGTGAGAGTGCTTCTGCGGAATTGGAATCGATGGCCGAAGGTGGCGATATTTCAGGTCTATCGAGTTTGATTGCAAACGCGGGTGGTGTGGTGGTTGAAAACCCAGCTACCGGAATTCTTAATCCGGGCGTCGCAACTACGTTTGATATCGACACTGGTGATTTAGCTTACTTGTCATTGGGTGCAATGCTGCTGCCAACCAACGACGGTTTTGTTGGCTTAGACAGTTGGAAAATCCCAACTCAAGCGGGCACCTACAAAGCGACCCTCAATGGCTATGACGCAGGCACTGAAGCGAATGATGAGTTGGCTGGCAGCATGCCAAACCCGCCATTTATTACCTTTGGTGCTGGTGGTACGGGAGTTGAAACTGCAGTGTCAAACGCTAAGGTTCATATTCATCCGGGCAACATTGGTGATAGTAACGCGGCTGGCGGAATCAGTGACCTTGATAGTAGCAGTCATCGTTGGTTAAACCCTGTGGCTACTATCACCATTGTTGTGAAGTAAGGGGGATGTATGAAAGCTAGAATTCTATTTATCGCTGCATCAGTAGCTATGTTAGCAGGTTGTCCGGACGATGACGACGATTACTATCGTTACGATGTCAGTGTTGCTAACCTAACGCCCAATCAACCTATGTCGCCCCTCGCGGTATTGACTCACAATACGAATTTTGACCTGTTTGAAGTTGGGCAAAATGCCTCTGTCGATCTGGAATATTTGGCGGAAGGAGGCAGTAATGCACAATTGCTTGCGCTCAGTGACAGTGACGCCAATGTTTATCAAGGCATCTCAGGCAATGGGCTGATTCTTTCAGGTGAGCAAGACACGGTGTCTATTCGTGTTGACCCAAATCAAGAAGGGTATATTTCAGTTGCTTCCATGTTGGTGAATACCAATGATGCGTTTGTTGGTGAATCCGGTTTGTCGCTTAAGTCATTAGCCGTGGGTGATACCTTTGTGATGAACATGAATGTTTGGGATTCAGGAACGGAATTGAACGACGAGCTTGCTGCAACGATTCCGGGACCTGCGGGCGGTGGTGAGGGTTTTAATACCACACGAGACGACACCGATGTAGTGAGTTTCCACTCTGGTGTAATCAGCCAAGATGACGGCCTTACGACGTCTGCTTTAAGTGCTAACCATCGTTTCCTCAACCCAGGAGCAAGAATCACCATTACTCGAACTGAATAATAGGGTTGAAAGCACGATGAAAGAATTCTTGCTCTGTTCCGGTCAATTGAAAGGTAGGCAGACTCCGAATAGAGCAGGGATCATGAATAGTGCTGCGGTAAATTTGATGGCAAACATATTGTTGGTTGAAGACGATGATGACCTAGCTGAACTGGTGCAGATGCATCTTAAGTTCCAAGGCCATGACGTAATAAGAACTAATGTGATTGAAAAGGCTCAGGCGCTCTATAAAGATGGTCATTTCGATTTAATCGTACTGGATCGTGGCTTGCCTGACGGAGATGGACTCGATTTTTGTCGAATGTTACGTCAGAAAGAAGATTGGACACCGGTACTAATGCTAACAGCAAGGGATGCTGAGCTAGATAAGGTGTCAGGTTTAGAAGCCGGTGTTGATGACTACATAACGAAACCTTTCAGCGTTCTCGAGTTTCAAGCAAGAGTGAGGAACGTACTTCGCCGTTTAAGCCATGTTGAATCAGTCACTCAAGAGGCCATGACAACAGAATCGATTATGAATTTTGGTGGGCTCACTATTCAACCTGAACGCCATCAGGTGTCACTCAATAACCGAGATGTACCGCTTACTGCTACCGAGTTTACCTTACTTCATTTCTTAGCAACCCGCCCGGGCCGTGTGTATAGCAAAGACGAGCTGCTCGATCATGTTTGGAGTACTCATCACTCTGGCTATCACCATACCGTGTGTAGCACGGTCAACCGTCTAAGAAGCAAGCTTGCGATGCCCAATAGTGATGATGATTTCATTAAAACCGTTTGGGGTGTTGGCTATAAGTTTGAGTCGAAAGTTTAGGTCTATGTGTCGCGCCCTAAGTTTACTAAAAAGCCAGTAAGACCTACGAGCCATCGAGGAGAGAACATGAGTTTCAAATCGCGTTTAGTGCTGTTCACAAGTTTGTGGTTTTTGTTGGTAAGTGTGGTGATTGCTTACACCTATCATTGGCAAAAGGAGACCATAGAACACAGAACCAAGCAGAGCTTACATAAAGAGCTCGCGGTTCATATGCGCGATGATAATCCTCTCATGATTGGTACCGACTACAATCCTAAAGCACTCAAATCTATATTCCATACCTTGATGTTGATAGGGCCTGATTTCGATATTTATTTTCTTGATAGTCAGGGCAATATCACCACCAATGCGGCGCCGGAAGGCACTGTGTTAGCCAATCAGATAGATCTAGCGCCCATTCAACAGTTCTTAAATGACGAGCCTTATCCTATTTTGGGCGAAGACCCGATCAACCCAGGCTCTCCTAAAGTATTTTCTGTGGCGGCGATTGAAGAGTTAGGGTCTACGGTGGGTTATTTGTATGTTGTGATAGGAAGTAATCGCCATACTGTGATCACCAACTCTCAGGTTGATACACCATACATCGCACTTGCAGGGCTTGTGCTGGTTTCTATTTTTGGCTTTGCGATTGGCGCTTATCTGCTAGTGAAACGCAGTCTGTTGAACCCAATTGAGGCGGTAACCAATAAATTGCAGCAACAAGCTGAGCAAGATTTTAGATTGGAACCTAACTTTGTCCATCAAGTACCAGAGTTGGTGCCCATCGCACGTTCTTATCAATTGATGGCGAAACACATCCAACAACAGTTTTTGCAGCTTGAGTATCAGTCATCACACCGCAGACAAAGCTTATTACAGCTCAGTCATGATTTGAAAACGCCATTATCGAGTGTTCTTGGTTACCTAGAAACGTGGAAGATTCAAAACCCGAAGTCAGACCCGTTGATTGACGTCGCTTACCGTAATGGCAACAAGTTGTCTGAACAGCTCCATTCACTACTCGACAGCGCCAAGAATGATAACCCTGTGCCCACGTATCAATACGCTTCAATTGATTTTAATGTGTTGATGAACGAATGCTTAGAAACGATTCAAAGCCAGTATCGCCATAAGAATGTTGAGTTGAACGTCAATATGCCTCAAGGAATCAAGGCTGTAGGTGATGGTGATTTACTTGAGAGGCTGATCTTGAATCTGCTAGATAATGCGTTGAGGCATAGCCCGAGCGGAACAATGGTGTCGTTAGATGTAGGTTTAGAATCGGATTCAAAACGGGTGAAGGTCGTTATCCATAATGAAGTTGAACGAGAGGCCCCTAATGGTTCGTTAGGTATTGGCACCAAAATCGCTCAGTCGATACTGATGTTGCATCATAGTGTTTTAGAAACAACAAAAGCAGAAAACTCATTTCAACAAAGTTTCTATTTGCCTTCGGTTTAGCCCTGACTGCCTTCGATTTAGTTCTAATTTCTTTCTATATCGTTCTACTTGCCGCCGTTCTAGGGGATAGGCGAGTTGTTCTTTGAGTAACGAACAACTCGTTGGGCAGCTTTTAAGTTGAGAAGTTTTTTAAGTTGAAGGGACTTTATGCGTCTTTTTTGACTTCGTTGTCTTCATTGCCTTCATTTAGTTCAGCATAGAAGTGCAGCAACTCTGTTAGCTCTTTTACCCAACCAAATGCTTCTGTCGGTGCTTTCGACAAAATCTTCTCGACTTTGTCACAGTGAGTTTCAAGGCTGATCGCTTGCTCAAGGTTGAACGACATTGCATAGAAGTGCCAAAGCAATAGTCGAGTCATGCGCTCGATGTTTTGCTGTGAGTTCTCCGATTCACTAAACGCAAGATTCATTTCACTCAGCGCGATTGCTGTCATTCGCAACATCGCATCAAACTTCGCTGATTGCATACGCTCTTCATTGGTTACTTCTTCCTGTTCGAACGTAAACAGTTCCGTCATTGCATCTTCAGGGACAAGGCGATGAATCATTCTTAAACTAAATTCTTCTAGTTCTTCACGAGGCATGTTGTTTAAGCAAGTTAAAGTGTAATCGCGTTGCATGGTGTTCTCTTGGATCTGCAAAAAGGTCGGACAGTTTAATGGAGAAGCGAGTTCAGAAAAAGCAGATTTTAGATAAGCCTACGTTTGTAGGCTTATCTATGTACTACAAGCCCTAAAATTGATGTTTAGGGGAACTGTATTTAGGTTTGAACGCAGTATCAGGCTTTGCTATGGCTTGGCGGTTGATACTGCATAGACTGGTCGTTTCTCATGAAAATGTTGCTCGCGACTAAGCTGCCGATACAAATCGAACCAAGCGCTAACCAAGTCATCGTATCCGGAATCTCGTTAAACAGTGGGACCGCCAACAACGTTGCAACGGCGGGTGTTGCACTGCCAAAGGCGGCTGATCGCTCTGCTCCTAATGTATTGACAGCATAGAGGTAAGTAAATGCCGCTATTAGGCCTGCGCCGACGCCTTGCACCGCTGAATGTACGGCAAGCTCTGTGACTGGCCATTGAGCAATTGGTGTGCTCATTAAATGGCTAGGGAGGGTTCCTGTAAGGATAAGGATCAGTAATAGCAAAGTGGAACAGAATGAGATAAAACCTGCACTCACGAGCGCATTAAGGTTGGCAACACGTGCTGAGATGGTAAAAGTCGCCCACATCAAGCTGCCGCACAAAAACAACAAATGACCTTTGGTGTATTCAAAGTTGAAGCTGCTTAAGCTATTTCCTAAAAACAACAATATCCCGAGTAAAACAAGACCTAAACCAACGACACGGTGTCGGCTCAGCGGTTGTTTAAAAAAGAGTACCGCGATCCCTGTTACGAACAGAGGAAGCGTTCCCGGAACCAAAGCACTTCCGTGTGATACCGGAACAAACTGCATGGCTGTCCCTGCAACGAGTAAATAAGGCAACCCACACCCCACGAACATACCGGCCAAGTATCGATTAGGGACAGCAGCGATCGTGCTGCGTGCTTTCCACATTAAAGGCAATAGCACCAATGCAGGTATGAGGAATCGAGTCAGTGCGATGTCTGCAGGTGTTAAGTCTGAATTTGCGCCGCCTTTAAGAGAAAGGAAAAAGCTCGCCCAGATGAGCAGAGTGACAATAATAGATAGGTAACCAAGCTTCATAATAAACAAGGAAAGTGGATGATGACTCATTATGGGGTACTTGGTGTGCCACAAGTTGGCAAGTTTTGTTCGAACTTGAGTTATGGTTGATGATTTCTGCTAATATTTCCCCAATTGTTAACGAATTTAACCAATGATCGGTATTTGCTATGGATAGGATTGATAGACATCTTCTTGAGTTGCTTCAGAAAGACGGCAGGCTAACCACGGCTGAGTTAGCTGATGAGGTTGGCTTATCGGCTTCACCGTGCGCGAGGCGTATCAAAAGACTGGAAGAAAAAGGGATTATTGATGGCTATCGTGTGAGCCTGTCACGAGAACAGGTCGGCATCGCAATGAGTGTGTTTGTTGAGGTGAGCTTAAACAACCACCAAGAAGTGTCGATCGATAAATTTGAAAGTGCAATTGTCGAGATGGAAGAGGTCATCAGCTGCCACGTTGTATCCGGAGCTTATGACTATCTTTTAGAAGTTGTCAGTCCAAATCTTATGGCTTATGAAGCATTTACAAGAAAGCTACAGCGTCTCTCTAACGTAAAAGATATACATACTCACCTTGCGATTAGGCAAGTGAAAGGCAATGCGCCACTTCCGGTTTACACTGACTGAACAGTAGTAGGGGATACGTCTTTGGGTGAAATGAGCTGAAAACGAAATGACTTTCGTTGTTAAACTAGGGTGCCACTGTTCTTAAAGACTATCGTCAAATACCAGATGCGCAGAAATAAAAAACGGAGCGCCTCGTGAAAGGCACTCCGCATATGATAGGTGCAAAACTTAGTGATACTTAAAGTTAGAGATTGAACAATCCCCAGTTTGAGCGTTAATTCTGAATGAGAAAGCATGTGAATGATAATCCACACCGTCATTCCAAATCGTCTCTCCAAATATCTTACATAGCTCTAGCTCACTTACTGAACCGAACTCTTCCATGTGTTTAGCTACAGATAAAAGTTTACCTCTTATCTCCGCAGTCCATTCCGTGTTACTCAAGCAGTTGAAAGCCATAGTTTTTTGCATATTACCTAGCCAAAATGTTTCTTGTTATTAAGTTATATGAATAATCATGATAACAATTTCTTGGCGTTTGTAAATCTATTTTGTGATGAATATCTCACATACTCGCTTGCATTGGTCGGAAATTGAACTTTATTGTTGATAGTTCGCACATTAGTTTTACAACTTATTGATAAAGCTTTGATTAACGAGTTATCTGACTATTTTGGCTTGAGGGAAGCATATTTATCGGAAAAACCCAGTCGATAAAGCGATGAAACCTAGCAATGTTTTCAGTTTGGGCGATCGTTTGTCGGTTGGTTTGTGTGACGTGCTTCGTCAATCATCGTGGCTTCTTTGCGGTATTTTGAAGACAGCTGGCGGAACTTTTCACTGAGTGTATGGAGATCTTGCGAGAGTGATTGTGAGCTTTGTACATGCACCTGCGCACTTTCTGTCTGTCGCGGTAGTTTTGCGTTGGTGCAATGTTTAGCGACGGCTTGCCAAGAATGCGTTAGAGATTCAGCCCCATCTAGCTCGGTAGACACAACGTATGCCTGTTTTAATAGAACCTCAGAGACATCGTAAGCGGTATTCATATGACTATTGAGCTGTACATTAAACCTTTGTTCGTACTTTACCCAAAGTTCAATGATCTGCTTTTTGGTGAAATGTTTGGATAACAGCGTTTGTGATTCATAGGTTGAGAGAACTTGGTTGAATTCTTTAGTGTATTGGTTGTACTGCCCTTCAAATGAGAGTTGGCGGTCCAACAGTACTTGCCAGTTTTCACGGTCACAATGGTTTGCTAGCGCGACATTAGCACTCAAAGGTACACTCACAATGATAACCTTCACCCAAAAACTCATGACTTTCCTCTACTTACTGCGTTCTCTATAGAGAGTATAGATGAGCAGCAGCATGAGTTGATGTACACTTGAAAGATACCTAAAACGGAAGAGCTGGTGGATTTGATGAAAAAAGCGCTGATCGCTTTACTTGTGTTGTTAATATTGGGCGGAGGAGCGGCGTATTACTTCTTGGTCATGAATAAAGACCCAATTCCACCAGAGAAAATGGAAGAGCCAGCTGCAGAAGTTGCTCAGCAGTCAGATTCTGAGCTCGCACCCATCATGGATCTTCAGCCTGAACCAGAACAGACCGAATTTTACGTTTTGGATAGAAAGCTCGAAGTGGTAGAGCAGCCTGAAATTGATGGGTTGATAACAGATTACCTCTATAAAGGTGAAAAGGTCGAAGTTTTAGAGAAACAAGGCGAATGGGCTCGTATCTCAGATTACATCGTTCTAAAAGAAGGCGGGCCACAGACAGCCGAATGGGTTTCGATGTCTGGTCTATCTAATGATGAAGTGATTATTTCCGAGAAAGAAAGCATAGAGATATTGGATTCATATTTGGTTAAATCCGACGATCTTAAGCTCCATAAAGAGACGTTCCGCAATACGGTTGCAGAGCTGATCTCGGATGGCGAATGTGACCCAAGTGATTTCGAGGAGTTAGGTGGTTGGGTGAAATCGGTGAAGTACAGTGACCGAGATGTCTATTTTATTTATTGCGGCGGACTATCGCTTGAAAATAAAATTTATTTAGATGTAAATACAAATGAAATATTTACGAAGTAAAAATCGCCCCATTTTAAGTGTTGGACGTATTAATATTCTTTAGGGTTACCGTTCATAAGTAAAATTTTTGAAATCTTACTTTATCGCAGAGTGGGCTTCTTTATTGGCACCTCATTATATTTAATCCGATATAAGCAGTATCTGGCTATTCCGTTTAAACAATGGATCTACAGTTTTTATGATACGATTATCGGTTAAGGGTTCTGTAAAACCAGTGGCTACAGGGCTCTGAAGCTGACGAGGAACCTGAGCCATTTAATTAAGGCTCAGAACTTAACCCAGTGATTGACAAGGGCGCGAATATACTTTGTTAATCTGATGTAAAAAGAACTTTTTCCCTGTAATCTTTATTCCATGCGGCTTGGTTCATCTTTCTTGGTACAGACAAGTTACCCTCTGATTTTCTAAATAGG
>NZ_JACJFF010000095.1:0-18326 GCF_014164465.1 Vibrio sp. SG41-7
TATATCTAATCCGATCGTTATAGTTTTCATATGGACCTACCCTCAGTTAGATGATTGTGTTTAATATTCATCTTGGCGCATTGCGACGCCGTTTAGAAGGGTGGGTCCATTTCATTATTCCCTATCGTGAGGAACGAGCGAATAGGGAATCTCGCTCTTACTTGATGAAAGTAATGCACACTAAAAAGGCTTCCTTAAGGGAAGCCTTTCTACGTTCTGGGCGATGGTAACTTGGCTAATTAAGCTTTAGAGTAAACATCGCGTTCACCCAACCAACGGTTGATGATCGCCTTGGCATTGTCTGGGTAGCTATCGTGAATATGACGAGCAATACGTTGCACTTCTGGGATTAAACGTTGGTCACGAATTAGATCAGCGATCTTGAAATCAGCCAAGCCAGTTTGTTTGGTACCGAGCAATTCACCGGGGCCACGGATTTCTAAATCGCGCTGTGCAATCACAAAGCCATCGTTACTCTCACGCAGCACACCTAAGCGCTTCTGAGCGGTTTTAGACAGCGGAGAGTGATACAACAATACACAATGACTTGCGACCGAACCTCGGCCGACACGGCCACGCAGTTGGTGCAGTTGTGCTAGGCCAAGACGTTCTGGGTTCTCGATGATCATTAAGCTCGAATTCGGAACATCCACACCAACTTCAATCACGGTTGTCGCAACCAATAGATGCAGCTTGTTCTCTTTGAACTCTCGCATCACCGCTTGTTTCTCGGCGGGTTTCATACGGCCATGGACTAAACCAATTTTTACGTCAGGCAGTTTGCGTTGCAGCTCTTCTGCGGTATCCGCTGCAGCTTGAGCTTCCAGTACTTCCGATTCATCAATCAGCGTACATACCCAGTAGGCTTGCTTGCCTTCATTGAGACACGCATTTTTCACACGTTCAACAATGTCATCGCGCTTGGTATCAGGAATCGCTACGGTTTGAATTGGTGTTCGCCCCGGTGGTAGTTCATCAATAATCGAAGTTTCGAGGTCGGCATAGGCCGTCATTGCTAACGTTCGTGGGATTGGAGTGGCGGTCATGACCAACTGATGGGGGTAGTAGCCTTGTTTTGCGCCTTTCTCACGTAGTTCTAATCGCTGGTGGACGCCAAATCGGTGTTGCTCATCAATGATCACTAAACCAAGGTTTTTGAACTCGACATGCTCTTGGAACAGCGCATGAGTACCAACCACCATTTGCGCTTCGCCGCTGGCAATACGTGTTAGTTCCGTTTCACGAGCCTTACCTTTGAGTTTACCTGCCAGCCAGCCGACTTGAATGCCCATCGCCTCAAACCAGTTAGCAAAGTTAATCGCGTGCTGTTCTGCCAATAGCTCGGTTGGTGCCATCAGTGCCACTTGCTGACCATGTTCGAGTGCGCGAACGGCTGCCAGTGCGGCGACTAAGGTTTTACCTGAACCTACATCACCCTGTACTAAACGCATCATAGGGTGTGGCTTTTCAAGGTCGGCTTCGATCTCTTTAGTCACCCTTACTTGAGCATTGGTTGGTGAAAACGGAAGTTGAGCTAACAACTTATCTTTGAGGGTGTTTACCGGAGGAAAAGGCATTGCCTTGTCTTGCTGCCCTTTACTACGAACAGACAGCATCGATAGGTTTTGCGCCAGTAGCTCTTCCATAATCAGGCGCAGCTGCGCAGGGTGTTTACCTTCATCAAACAGCTCTAGGTCAATGCCCGGAGGAGGCCTGTGAATGGTATGCAGTGCTTGCGCGAGTGTTATTTGGTGGTCGTATAAACCGGATGGAAGCAACTCATTAACTGCGGCCTTGTCGATTAACTCTAAAGCTTGATCGGTAAGATTACGCAGCGTGACTTGTCTTAGCCCTTCGGTGGTTGGGTACACCGGAGTCAGATTGGCTTCAACGTCTGGCTGTTGCCTCGGCGCAAAGAATTTGTAGTCAGGGTGGACGATCTCAAGCCCCATATTACCGCGCTTGATCTCACCATAAGCATGCACTTGTTTGCCTTCGGCAAAGTTATTCTTCATGCCTGCAGTGAAGTTGAAAAAACGTAGGGTAATAGTGCCATTACCATCACTGATCTTTACTGCGAGCATCTTGCGTTTGCCGAAAATGGTATCGACGTGCATTACCTTGCCTTGCACTGCTGCCCATAAACCAGCATGCAGTTTTACGATGGGATAGATACGCGTTCGATCTTCATAGCGCAAAGGCAGGTGAAACAGCAGGTCTTGTACGTTGTTAAGCCCAACCTTTTCCAGTTTCTCTGCGACTTTTGCGCCGACTCCAGACAAAGAGTTGAGAGGGATAGCAGATAAAAGCTGTGACATAACAAGGCTCATAAACGTAAGAGAGATAATCTATTCAAGCATTTTACTGGATTTTTGTACAGGGTAAAGCTTAGAAGCAGATACGGGATGCGAGTAAACGAGATACGAAGGGAATAAGAGCAGATGCGGGATACGGGTGAACGAGATACGAAAAGATAAGAGCAGATACGAGGTGCGAGTAAGCTAGATGCGAAGGGAATAAGAGCAGATACGGGATGCGGGTAAACGAGATACGAAAAGATTAGAGTAGATGCGGGATACGGGTAAACGAGATTCGAAGAGATAAGAGCAGATTCGGGATTTGGGTAAACGATGTGCGAAAAGATTAGAGTAGATGCGGGATACGGGTGAACGAGATACGAAAAGATAAGAGCAGATACGAGGTACGAGTAAACTGGGTACTAAAGGGGGGATATAGAAAACAGGACAGTACAAAAAATTAAAGCAGACTCGAAATACGAAGAGTTGAGGTGGTGAAAAGCTTTTGCTCTTCGCATCTCGAGATTCGTATCTCTCATCTGCTTTATTTATTTGCTTTTAGATCAGTTCTTACGACGTTTTACTTTCAGCGCGTGTGGCATCACACGTAGCTTTTTCATAATACTTGCAAGATGAACACGATCTTTGGTCGTCAGCAAGATAGTCACTGTGTACAGGCGTCCATCACGTTCTTCGGTTGAAATACCGTGAATGTTTGAGCCCGTTTTCGAGATAACGTTCGTTAACTCTGCCAGTGCACCTTGGTGGTTCTGGATGTCGATCTGAAGTTCAGCTGTGAACTCTTGATCGTAATCGTCAGACCATTCTACCGCCATGTATTTGTCAGGTTCTTTTTGGTAGCCACGAACGTTTGGACACGTTTCGCGGTGAACCACAAGACCACGACCTGGAGATACATGAGCAATGATGTGATCGCCTGGGATCGGGTGACAACAATTTGCAAAAGTCAGTAGTAGACCTTCAGCTCCGCGGATAGCTAGTTTCTTCCTAGGCGCATCGCTGTTGTTTTTCACTTCAGTCAGTTCGTCAGCATCACCCAGTAGGCGACGAGCAATGACGATACTCATCAGCTCGCCAAGACCAATCGATGCTAGCAAGTCTTCAACGCTTTCTAGGCGTAAGTCAGACAATACATGCTCGAGGTTCTCTTGGCCGATATCGGCAATAGAGTGTTCACCAAGTGCGTGATTCAGTAGACGACGGCCTAGGGTAATCGACTCTTCACGGCGCATGGTCTTCAGAACCTGACGGATCTTAGTACGAGCGCGTGAGGTCACCACGTAGTTGAGCCATGCAGCATTCGGACGTGCGCCCGGAGCACTGATGATCTCAATGGTTTGACCATTCTTCAGTGATTTGCTGAGTGGGTAAGGGTTCATGTCGACACGAGCCCCTACACACATGTTGCCCACATCGGTATGTACCGCGTAAGCAAAATCGACCGCTGTTGCACCCGCAGGAAGTTCGACGATGCGACCTTTCGGCGTGAACACGAAGATCTCATCTGGGAACAGATCAGATTTAACGTTTTCAATGAATTCGAATGAGTTACCTGCGCTTTGTTGCAGCTCAAGTAAGCTCTGCATCCAACGCTGTGCTTTAACCTGTGCGGTTGTCCCATTGCTACTGCGTGAGCCATTGCCTTTGTAAGACCAGTGCGCCGCGACGCCTTTATCGGCCATTTGCTCCATATCTTCGGTACGGATCTGAACCTCTACAGGTACCCCGTGAGGGCCGATCATTGACGTATGAAGAGATTGGTAGCCGTTGGCTTTTGGTACCGCAATGTAATCTTTCATGCGGCCCGGACGTGGCTTGTACAAGCTGTGAGCCTGGCCAAGGGCGCGATAACAAGTGTCTGGGGTATCAACCACTACGCGGAAAGCGTAGATATCCATAATGGTGTGAAAGCGCTGTTCTTTGGTTTTCATCTTGTTATAGATTGAGAACAAGTTCTTTTCACGACCTACGACGCGAGCAGACAAACCGACTTCTTCAAGACGGCCTTCAATTTCGCTATGGATACGTTGGATCATTTCCTTACGGTTACCACGCGCAGCTTTCACTACATTTCTGAGTACGCGATAACGGTTAGGGTAGAGGGCTTCGAAGCCCAACTCTTCTAGTTCGGTCTTGATGTTATGAATACCAAGACGGTGAGCTAGCGGAGAATAAATTTCTAAAGTTTCACGAGCAATACGACGCTTTTTGTCAGGACGAAGTGCCCCAAGCGTACGCATGTTGTGAGTACGGTCAGCTAATTTGATCAAGATAACGCGGATGTCTTGCACCATGGCGAGAACCATCTTACGGAAGTTCTCTGCTTGCGCTTCTTTGCGATCACGAAATTTAAGCTTATCCAGCTTAGATACACCATCAACCAGTTCAGCAACGGTATTGCCGAATTGAGCTTCTAGCTCCTCTTTTGTAACTTCAGTATCTTCAATTACATCGTGGAGTAGGGCGGCTTGCAGGGTTTCGATATCCAGACGCATTTCTGCCAGGATTCTTGAAACAGCAACAGGATGGATTATGTATGGTTCACCCGTTGAACGGGTTTGCCCTTCATGGGCATTTCTCGCTACCACATAAGATTGACGCAGAGCCTCAATTTGAGGCTCTGTTAGGTATTCTTGGGCAACGTCTTTGAGGCTATCGAATAGATACAAATTAAAGGCCCGGAAGGTTAATTAGTTCGAATGACGTTGATTCTATCAGCGAGTGTGAGCGATGCTGCTTACTGCTGCAAGTTCAGCCGCTTCTTGCTCTTGTTGCTCTTGACGCTCACGAGCATCTAGTACGTCTTTAGTGATAAGACCTTCTTCGATTTCGCGAAGAGCGATAACCGTCGGCTTATCGTTTTCTTCAGGCACTAGTGAATCTTTGCCGCCAGTTTGCATTTGACGTGCGCGGCGAGCCGAAATAAGAACTAGGTCGAAACGGTTGCCAACTTTTTCAACAGCGTCTTGAACAGTTACGCGTGCCATGAGGACTCCAAATAGTAATTAACTAATAAATTTTATATGACGAGAAAGTATACAAGTTTAACTAGAGACTTTCTAGCTCACCGTATACTTATCTCAATGGAAAATCCAGTTATACCCATCACAGTAAATAAGTGATCATAAAAAGCGCCGGAAAAAGGCTTGAGAACAAGGCAGCTCTAATCGACAAAGAGTTTCGATAAGTAGTGACCCTACAATCAAAAATTATAACGACGTTATCAGGCTTTTTAGCAAGCTAGAATGACCAGTTGTTTACTACGATTGGTATCAGAGATTATTCCGCTAGTAGTGCTGTAAGCATGCCGCTGTATTTAGCTGCTTGCTTATCTTCTTTTAAGCGCTCCGCACGAATGATTGCTCTGAAGTCCATTAAGGCTGCATCAAAGTCATCATTTACGATCACATAATCGTATTCTGCATAGTGAGAAATCTCAGATTTTGCTTCGCTCATGCGTTTCGCAATAACTTCGTCGCTATCTTGACCGCGAACATTCAAACGACGCTCTAGCTCACCATTTGATGGTGGAAGAATGAAGACACTCTTCGCTTGAGGCATTTGTTCACGGATCTGACGAGCACCTTGCCAGTCGATATCTAGGAATACATCGATACCGCGGTTTAGGTTTTCTTCAATCCAAACACGTGAAGTGCCGTAGTAGTTGCCGAACACTTCAGCGTACTCTAGGAACTCACCTTTCTTAATCAGGTCTTCAAAGTGATGTTTCTCTACGAAGTGGTAGTGAACACCATTCTCTTCACCAGGGCGCATACCGCGAGTGGTGTGTGAAACAGATACCTTCATTGCGTAGGTTGGATTGGTTTCCAGCATTGCTGAGATCAAGCTCGATTTACCTGCGCCACTAGGTGCAGATACGATGTAAAGAGTACCTATGCCCATCTGTATATTTCCACTGTTGGTTGGATTGAGTGAAGGCGATAAACCGACACTATAAAAGATAGCACTGACCCTAATTTTTGTTCCGGTGGTTACGTCTATAAAGGAATAACTAGTAAAACTAATAGGTGCAACTGGTGAAAATTAGGTCAGAAAAATGGAGGCGAAGAGTAGCATATTTAGATGATTGAGAACAACTGGCTTGATCGTTATTTATCAGCGAATGATCTTTTCAAAGATCTTTGTATAACTGCAATGGCTCGTCATCTTCACTTTTTTATGTGATCTGGACAAAATTTGTTGAAGTTTTAATCTCAATCCTTACAATCCGCGCAAACGATTAAATGCTGTATATATCTAGTGATATGGACTAGATGTTTCTACTACCGAGCCTACCTTGGTGACTACAGTTTTTAGTGTAGAGACCCCTCTATTCTCACAGCATTTGAATCTCAAATTTCTTAATTTATTACATAGGTTTTGTTGTGAATACCGACTCCACCCTGAAAGCCCAGAAAACGTCTGGCTCGCTTGACACCCTGTTCAAACTCTCAGAGAGAAAGACCACGATCAGCACTGAGCTATACGCAGGTTTTATTACCTTCTTAGCGATGAGTTATATCTTGGCGGTTAACCCAGCAATTTTGGGTGGTATCCCGGGGATGGACAAAGGGGCAGTCTTTACGGCAACCGCTCTTTCTGCTGCTATCGCAACGCTTATCATGGGTATTTGGGGTAACTACCCAGTCATGCTGGCTCCGGGCATGAGTATGAACGGATTCTTCAAAGGTCTACTGTTAAGCGGTTCTGTGGCGGTACTTTGGAATGAAGCGCTATTTGGTATCTTCCTATCCGGTATCCTTTATCTCGCTTTCTCGTTGACCAATATCCGTAAGTCGATGATTGAATCAATTCCTGAAGATTTGAAGCTAGCGATTACCGTATCTCTCGGCTTGTTCATTGCTTTCTTAGGCCTTAAGAATGCAGGTATCATCGTGTCTAACCCGTTTGTACTGGTTGGCTTAGGTGACATCTCAGATCCGAAAGTGATCATCGCTTACGTGAGTATCTTTATCGCATTGGGCTGTATGGTTCGTGATATTAAACTAGCAACCTTCATCTCGTTCGTTTCTGCTATCGCGCTGACCATTCTTGCTGATGTATTCATGGGCACATCAAACGCACCAATCCCAGACCAATTTTTTTCTATGCCACCAAGCATGGCGGGCAGCTTTGGCGCGATCTTTGATTTCTCAGCTTTTACGCCTGAGAAAATGTTCGATTTGTTGTTCATCGTACTTATCTTCCTGATTGTCGATTTCTTTGATGGCTTGAGCACGATTGTGGGTGTGGGCCGCGATGCAGGTATCATCGACAAAGACGGTAAGGTGCCAAACGCGAAATCGGCGCTAGTGGCAGATGCGGGCGGTACGGTGATTGGTTCGATTCTTGGTACCACATCGATCACTGCGTTCTCTGAGTCGGGTATTGCTTCTTCTCAAGGTGCGAAAACAGGTTTAGCGGCAGTCATGGTGGCTGGCTTATTCCTAGTGTCGCTATTCCTATACCCAATCTTCTCTATCTTCTCAGCGGCAATGGTCGCGCCTGCGATGGTAGTGGTAGGCATCTACATGGTGGGTCGCCTTGGTCAGATAAACTGGGAAAAGAAAGAGTCACGCATTGCAGCCTTCTTCACCATCATGTTCACAGTTCTAAGCTTCTCTCCAGCAAACGGTATGGCGATGGGCTTCATCAGCTACGCATTCACGATGGTTGTGGCAGGTAAGCGCAAAGAAGTACACCCGCTTATCTACGGCCTGTGTGTGGTGTTCTTAACTTACCTAATACTGCTATAAGCCTAATGGCGAAATAACGTTTGTTAAGTAGCAGTCGTCAAGTAAAAGATAAATAGATGGCTCTGCAGTGAATGTGGGGCCATTTTTGTATCTGTTGTTTCTTAAATTTATGCTCGTTTTTGCTGAACGTTGAGTTCAACTTACCGCCATTCTGCTGATGTTCATCTAAAAAGGGCGACCGTGGTCGCCTCTTTACGTTTACTAGCCAACGAAGTGTTCGTTATCAGAATTTGTACGTTGCGCCAGCGTAGAAGCTACCAAGCTGGACGGTCACATCATTGTATAACCAGTTGCCAGTATCAACGTTGAAGGTATCAACTTCGTAAGCCACACGGAAGTTTAGGTTCTCAAGGCTTGCTGGTGTGTATTCTACACCTGCACCCAAACGCAATGCTGTTTCATCTTCGCTACCATAGCCATCAACATCAAATGAAAGCTGCGTTAGACCTATGGTACCAAATGGACGCCAACCGCTATCAAAGGTGTAGCCAAGGTTTGCAGCAATCGATATGCCTGCTGTCTCGATAGCATAACCTGACAAGCCTGGTGCTGTTATATTACTGTATTTGGTGAACTGTGTTTCAACGCCAACAATGCGGTTAAATTGATAGCCACCAATCAACTTAAGCGTTGAGTACTTTGTTTCTAGTGTAGAGAACGCGGCATCGTCATCGTAAGTTGTGGTACCAAAACCACCACCTAGGTAAAAGCCAGATACGTCTTTCTCAACTGCTTGCTCTTGGGCACCGGCAAAGGCAGAAAATGCTGCCAGAAGGATCACTGCTTTTTTCATTAGATTCATCTCATCGGGGATAAAAAGTGGTGTGCATTATGTGTTCAATGACAATATAAAACTAAAGATGGAATTCATATAAACTTCATGAGTTGTCGGTTTATTGATGGTTTTCCTTTTATATGTTTTTATCTTTATTACATAATTCATTGATATATTTGATGTTGTATTTTTTCTGTAGGAACTTTTGCTTTAGGTAGATGGATTGTACTCAATGCTTACGCAGTTGACTTGGTAATGGTAGGATCCAGTTCTTCACGCGTGTGTTTTTTTGGTTACGTGAGCCCTAATTTCGGTAATAGTGAGTGTATGCATAGAGTCTGTTTTTCCAATTTGATTCTCGATCCAACGACTCTAACCTTATCGAATGTCGATGGTGAATGTATTCAATTACGCCCGCTTCCATATGCAGTGTTGAGCTTGTTACTTGAAAACCAGGGTGCTCACGTTACTCGTGAACGACTATTTGAAACGTGTTGGGGGGGCGCATTAGTCACTGACCAAGCGATCACTAATGTCATTTCAGGTTTAAGGAAAAACTTCGAGCAGTTGGGCGCGCGCGATGTCACCTTGAAAACAGTCAGCAAAATTGGCTACGTTCTGAACATTCACAGTGGCAAAGAGCCGATTAAGAAAATAGGAAACCAAGCAATTCGGGTTAGCCAAGAGCAAGAAATCGTCTTAGAAGAGGTGAGCCTTAAGCTTGCCCCTACCTTGAAAATGAACATGTATTCTTGGCATGGGTTTGTAACGGTATTGCTGCTAGCCTGTTTGGTGTTCGTTTTTTTTACTAAGCCTTTTATACGAAAGCCACAGTTTCTCCACCCTAGTGAGTATCAACCTTTTCAGATTGTCGTGACCGATTTCTATCTTTATCACAGTGTTTATTTAATAAGTGACGGTCGACTGCTCGCATATGAGTTAGCGACTCAATCGTTTCCAACTTGTTATGCGAATATGTATCTGCGAATCGCAGAGTCTGCTTATGACGACGACGTTTATATGATTAAAACTTTTGCATTTGCGAAACACGGCAGCAAGAACGCAAGTTACGTGAATCATTCGGTGAGTATTGATGAAATATCAGAGACGGTGGTGAAAGCAATTAGGAGGGCTCGAGCAATATGCGGATAAAATCGATCATCGTTTTCAATATTGCGCTTGCTATCTGTGTCATCGGTGTGGCGTTGTATCAGTGGAAGTTTGAGCAACAACAGTTAGCGGGTAGTCGTTGGGCATGTGTTCAGCTTGATGAGGGGTTTGTTTCGCAAGGGTATCGTCACTATCAAGAGATCGCTGATCGCTCTATTTTAGAGTTTACCTCAAATGACAGTTTGCTGATTTTCCAGAAAGGTTATGTTCAGACACTTGTCGGAGAAACCAAGCCCTACGAAGTCTATTATGAAGCAAATTACATTGCTGAGAATGGTCTCCTATCGGTTGCCTATCAACATATTGACTGGAATCTAAAGCCAACTGACAATGAGATCTTTGTTCGCGACATGGACGCTCTGGTAAGAGCTAAAATTGAACTGATGTATAAAGTGAAAGGTGACCAGTTGTTTTTGTTTAGTAAAGGGCATGCAGAAGAGAGGAATCATATCTGCTATTCCAAATGACGATTTTGAATAATAGTCACTCCGATATCAGCGTGTACTATTATGACACTTTCAAACTTAGGTACTGAATTTAATTGAGTTATTTTTAGTTTTTTTGGTTTGTATAAAGAAGTACATCCGCTTATCTACGGACTGTGTGTGGTGTTCTTAACTTACCTGATACTGCTATAAGCCTAATGGCGAAATAACGTTTGTTAAGTAGCAGTCGTTAAGTAAAAGACAAACAGATGGCTCTGCAGTGAATGTGGGGCCATTTTTGTATCTGTTGTTTCTTACCTTTGCTTCTTCCTGGTGGTTACCGATGAATTGATAGCGTTATCCCCAAGTCGATGCTTTGACAGTACGCGACTTATATTGATGCATGCTATTGTAGAGACTGGATTAATTATTTTTTGAAGAGTGACTATGCCTTCTAACTTACCTAAATCTTTTAGTAAGCCGTTTTTAAAAGTATTCCACATTATGGAAGCGGTATTGCTGGTGGCGATCACACTGGCGACCTTGTTTGCGATGGTCGAAGAGTTCATGCATGTCTTCGCTGAACGCCGAGTGCAATTGACCGACATTCTGCTGATGTTTATCTATTTAGAAGTGTTGGCGATGGTTCAGCAGTTTGTGATGAACGGTAAGATCCCAGTGCGATACCCCATCTACATTGCGATGATGGCAATTGCTCGTTACATCACTTTAGGCATGAAAGAACTCGATGCGGTATTGATCGTTTGGTTATCTTTAGCGGCATTTATCTTGGCCGCAGCAACACTCTTGATTCGTGTTGGGCATCATTACTGGCCATATGTCGACCTAAGAACCAAGCAGCCGGATGAGTAAATCAATCAGGTTATAAGTTAATAAGAGCCCAGCCATGTTGCTGGGTTTTTTATTGCTCTTAATGTGTCTAAAAGACATAAAGATGTCTATTTTATTATGTTTATTATGCTTTCAATAAGACTCTTATTGTTGTTTTTGCCTTGATGTACAAGGCTTTGTGTCTTGGCATGAATGTTGATTAGTAAGTATTAGACTCATATAAGGAACACGCTATGCATTTTGAAAGCACTCATTATAAACCTGAAATATTCTCCGAAAAGGTTGCACTTCTTGTTACTCGACTTCTCAAAAAGACACTTAACTTGTTTTATGGAAAACACTTAGCCAAACGAGCCATGTTGTTGGAAACCATAGCGGCGGTGCCGGGCATGGTGGCGGGAGTGTTCAACCACCTCAAAGCTCTGCGCCGCATGAAAGACGATGGTGGTTGGATCAAAGAGCTACTGGACGAAGCGGATAATGAACGGATGCATTTGATGATTTTCCTTACCGTTACCAACCCGTCCATTATAGAACGCATTTTAGTGATGCTATTACAGTTCATCTTTCTACTCATCTATGGCGTGATCTACTTAGTCTCATCTAAAACAGCGCATAGGATCGTTGGGTATTTTGAAGAGGAA
This sequence comes from Vibrio sp. SG41-7, assembly GCF_014164465.1. Classification (NCBI taxonomy): domain Bacteria; kingdom Pseudomonadati; phylum Pseudomonadota; class Gammaproteobacteria; order Vibrionales; family Vibrionaceae; genus Vibrio; species Vibrio sp. SG41-7. The sequence continues at coordinate 11,941 of NZ_JACJFF010000095.1, forward strand.
GCTTGTAATAGTTACTCCGAATATATCTCGAAAATTCAAGATGGCACGTTGCCCAATCATCCCGCTCCTGAAATTGCGATTAAATATTATCGCTTACCCGAGAATGCTACGTTTTTGGATGTGCTTTTCTGCATTAGGGAAGATGAAGCTAAACATAGAGATAAGAATCACGACATTGCCAATCTCTATAAAACCCACAACTTACCCGATCATCAGTGCTAATTATCAAAAAGACATAATTATGACAAATAAAGCTCAACAACCAGAAAATAAGGTCGTCTTAATTACTGGTTCAAACCTGGGATGGGTTGAGCTTTTCTATGCATACTAGAAATACGGACTTACCTGAGGGGGAGTGCTTAGAGAGTCGTACTATGAGTAAATTTCTTAAGATCAAAGCGTTATAAATGAGCTTAATGGCGTGGTAAGGCTGTAATCTGAGTCAACCGAACAAAAAAACATCAATTATTTTCAAATAAAGCTTTACAACCCGACCCAGATCACCAAGAATGGCCTCGCTCTGTTTTCAGAGTTATTAAATGAAACATCAGTTGTAAAGTAAAACCCTTAGTATTGCTTCATTGTTATTCTCAGTGTTTCCCTTGGCTTCATAGATACATTAAATAATTCAAGCTTTCAGCGCATCGCACTTTTGGCGATTAATTTTTTATTTTTATATAAGGGACACATCATGTCTAACAAAACAAACGGCGTAGTAAAATGGTTTAACGAAGAGAAAGGTTTCGGTTTCCTAACTCAAGACAACGGCGGCGCTGACGTATTCGTTCACTTCCGTGCTATCGCTTCTGAAGGTTTCAAGACTCTTAAAGAAGGCCAACAAGTGTCTTTCGAAGTAGAGCAAGGCCAAAAAGGTCTTCAAGCTGCAAACGTTGTAGCTCTATAAGATTTTAAGTCGGCGCAGGTTGCATTAGCAACTTGCGTCACTTTCTCCCTTAAATCTTTCCCCTCTAGTTCCACCTGTAATATCCCCCTCAAAATATTCTAAAATCCTTTGTTACATCCGCTTCTCTGTTTTATCTATAGCTGTATCTATCTCTTGATCCAAACAAATCTCCTGCGTAACAACCTGCTCAACCTGATTGGCATTATTGTATCCATAAAAAAAGCCCCTAAAACTAGGAGCTTATCTTGATCTAATCAACACTGTTAGTTAATCAACACTGATTCAGCTAATGGCTATTCACAGCGTGTTACTGACAAACTGTTATTCAATATTCTGGATCTGAATGTAGATTCGAATGTTAAATGCATTAAAAATCAACTGGATGTTGTTAAGGTTGTCTTTGCTTTTAATTATTAACCACCAATTTAACCACCAGGGGTTCACTTCCTAGATACGAGTCTATTAGGCTATGAATTACCTTACCTCAACCCCTTGCTTGTCGCAAAGTATCAGCTTTGAGTATCCCTTCTACAGTTACGTGATAGTTATTCATATCGTTATGGATGCTATAGTATCCATAAACCACAAAATAACGCTATAATAGACACTATAGTGTCTATTAAGGCTGTGTATGAACTTTTCACTTTTAGATGATACCGATGTAAGCCAAGCTTTTGCTGCTCATCTGCGGGGCTTACGCAAACAAGCGAAGCTATCGCGAGAGGCACTGGCCCAGCGTAGTTGTGTACCTGCTTCGACCATAAAAAAGTTTGAACTCACCGGGCAGATTTCATTTCGTCAATTACTGCTTTTGTGGCAGTCGTTGGATTCACTAGACAGGCTTTATCAATTGACACAAACCACGGCTGACCGCAGTGCTTTACCGACCAGTATAGAAGAGGTGCTTAAAGATGAGCTTTAAATCCATTCAAAAGTTGAATGTGGAGCGCACTCTCACAACGGGCGAAACGGTATCGGTGGGTATATTAGCGCAAAACCGCCAAGGCGTTTTCTTTCAGTACGATGAAAGTTATCTAAGCACGTTTGGCAACTTATCCCCTTTTACGCTTCAAGGAGATGTGCGATTACAGCAAGCACCGAAAGGACCACACCAAGGCATTCACGGTGTTTTTGGCGATAGCCTTCCCGATGGTTGGGGTTTGCTGTTGCAAGATCGAGTATTCCGCCAACAAGGTATAATACCTGCACAAGTAACAGCAATGGACAGGCTGGCTTTTGTTGGCCAGCAAGGAATGGGGGCATTGTCTTTTACACCTGTATCAGAGCTCTCATTAGAAAATCGTTCAGATATTGATTTGGAAACGCTTGGGCTTGAAGCCCAAACCTTGTTCGACCAGTCCCTCTCTGATGAGTTAGACGGTAGTACTCAGCAAGTGTTAGCAACCTTGGTAGCCGTAGGTAGCTCTGGCGGTGCTCGACCTAAAGCGCAAATTTATATGCCTGCTGGCGACGCGACGCAATGCCGCACCTATGCACAACCTGGTGATGAAGCATGGTTAGTTAAGTTTACTTCGAAGAACTTAGCATTGGGCCACGAAGAAGGTTTGTGTGAAGCGGTCTATTTAGAAATGGCTGAGTTCGCAAAATGTCAGCCACCGATGTGGCAGTTAATTGAAGCACCTACAAGTAGCGGTGCTAAAGCCTGGCTTGCGTTAAAGCGTTTTGATTATTTACCCGCGCTGGAGAAGGCAGGGCGCTTACATATGCACAGTGCTTGCGGCTTGTTGGATGCTGATTTTCGAAGCCCGAGCTTAGATTACAGCGATCTGATTAAGGCCAGCCGTCAACTCTGTAAGTCACCCGCTGCTGGGCAACTTCAATTTCGTCGCGCAATGTTTAACTTATTTGCCGCGAACCAAGACGATCACAGTAAAAACTGGGGCTTTTTACAAGCCGATGATGGCAGTTGGCAACTCGCACCATTTTACGATGTAACCTTTAGCCCTCACCCTTTTAACGAGCATGCGACTGCTTTTGCTGGGTACGGAAAGACGCCACCACTCAAAGTGATGCAAAAGCTAGCGGCTAGTGCAGGCTTTGCTAATTGGAAGGAAGCACAGCAATGCATTCAAGAGGTAGTGGGTGCAATTAGTCAGTTTAGGCAGCTTGCTGAGGAGCATGGGGTGAGTAAAACCACTGTGTCTGCGATAGAAAAAACACTCGCAGAGCGTAAGCAAGAAAACGCGACACTTTTAGCTTGAGATGATGTTTGTTTGAGATGACGTTTTTTAACGTGACGTAGCAATAAAAATAAGACGAGTAGATAAAACATGAAACCAGGTCGAAATGAACTTTGCCCTTGTGGCAGCGGTAAAAAGTACAAACGTTGCTGCATGAACAGTATCTCTAAGCAACACGCATCAATGCTGGATGATATAGAGCAAGTTGCTGCAATGAACCCTAACTTGTCTATAGAAGAACTCAATATTGTTGCAGAGCAAAAAATGAAGGCGGCTAATGAACGGCCTCATCCTGATTTCTGTGGCCTTTCGCCAACACAAATGAGCAATTGGTTATATGCGCCTTTCAGTGACTTGGAAGGGGTAACAATACACACGCCAGATGACCTTATAACCAGCCCAGTGATGCGTTACTTAGCATTGATAATAGATGAAGCCATGCAAGGCGGTGGCTCGTTTAAAGCCACCAGCAAAGGTAACTTGCCGACAAAAATTGTTAAGCAGGCTAGTGAGCTATTACCAGAATTTGCAGTTTCTGAATTTGAACGACACATCAGTATCAGTGAATATGCAGGCAGCAACGAAGATAAGTTTAATGCATTGCATTACAGTCGAGTGCTGGCAGAGATTGCTGGTATTATTTATCGTCGCAGTGGCCGCTATCATGTTAAAAAATCGGCTCAAAAGCAGTACCTAGCCCACGGTATTCAAGCGTTCTTCATTCCAATGCTAGAAGCTGCAACCTCTCAGTATAATTGGGGCTACTTAGATGGTTGGGAACAAGAGGTTGATCTAAGGGCTATTTGGCTATTTATGCTGTGGCGCTTGCAAAGTCATGGCAATACTGAGCAGCTGATGGAAGAGGTGATTACCGCATTCCCTGACTTATTGCTGAGGTGCCCTGAGGATGAGTATAGGTCTTCGAGTCAGTTACTAGGCAGAATGACTGACTCGCGATTTACTAAACGTTTCTTGGAGTTTTGGGGCTTTGTGACGGTTGCACCGATGAGGCATATTGATGATTTTAGGACGCCAGATAAGGTAGAAGTGCAGCCATTGATGAAGCAAGTTTTCCAATTCGATGTTTAGCGTGAATTAGAAGAGCAAGGTAAGGTCTTTTAGCTTAAGAGTTTTCCACGCTGTTCGAGAACGAGAGTAATCGTACATAGGCTTATTTGTTTGATGACTGCTTCATAACATCAACGAAACATGTTGTTTTAGTCCGATTTTAGCTTTCAAGTTTATGATAAGTATAAATTTAAATTTGCTTGATCGTTGCTTGATAACTTTCTTAGACTTGGCTTTGTATATAGCTTTCGCCAACCTATAAGTAAAACCAATACAGATATATTTCATCTTCCTGGATAAACCGATAACCAGGAGAATATGATGGAAATTATTCAGAGCCCCAGTGACCGCTTTCTTCGACTACGCGATGTAATGGAAGTTACCACACTGTGCCGCAGCAGTATCTACATCTTGATTAAAGCTGGTGATTTTCCTAGCAACTACGCCATTATGGGAAAGCGCAAAGCCTGGCTTGAAAGTGAAGTGCAAGCATGGCTTCAAGCCAAAATCATACCGTCTAACTGAAAGCCAGATATAAATAAGGCGGCACAATGCCGTCTTCACTAGCGAATATTAGCAGTCTGTTGATGATGAGAGTTGCTCTTGAATAAGTTCTTTAATTACCGTTCTTTCGCTCTTTTTTTTGCGTTTTGATAGCTCTTTTAATTGAGCCTTTGATTTACTGCTTAAGCCAATGCTTTTAGTCTCTTCAGCATTATCATTGCCATTTTTTCTCACCCATGCCTTTCTCAGTATTTCGATTTTTTTAGCGGTATCTTTGGGGTGCTGTAGGAATGATAAATCTAAATAAGTGAGCAGTGCATCATGCAGGCTTTCAGTGTCAGTGATGATCCAAGGGAGCTCGAACTCGGCATCTTTCGCCTGAAGGTTGTGGTGAAGCCATGCTATTTGCTCGGTATTGTCATGTTCAATCCAAGAATGATTTGCATGTAAGAATACCTGTTGCCAGTCAAACTTTAACCGTAAAATAATCTCGCCAAGATTGAAAAAGCGATAATCATTATTATACCCCCGGCACTTTACTTGAGCTGAACTTAAATCGTAGAAAGCCTTAAGAATGGCTTGGAGGCGACTGCGATGTGAGCCATAGCTGCTTGTAGGAATGACAGTATCGGCACCAAAACCAGTAGATAATGAATTGACAAAGCTTTCATCTTCAATGCGTATAAAGCTCTTCTTTTGGGGCTCATCTATCCACACATCTTCGTTATGGTCTTCTTGTGTGTGCTTGTCATCATCGTAGTCATTTATGTTGTACGTCTCTCTAGCTGGTTGCTTTTCTACATTATCAAAGTTGTATGGATCTCGTGCATGTCTTACGTTTTTTTTGTAAGTCATCTCAGTTGTATATTGAGACAAACCTGATGAATGAATCACGCTCATCGGGTCTAAATACCGCTTCTGAAATTCAGGTCTATTCAAAAGCGTCATAAGGCAAAAGCCTGAAATTCTAGGTGAGTTAATCCAATCTAAAGTATCGTCACTAGGGTTGATTTTCTCTTGATAAATGAGCGTTAAAAGCTTTGCATGCTGCTTCGCTTCAGCCTCATCAAAATGGGTTATCAATGAGTTTTCCGCATCACTTAAACTACCATTCTGTATCGCTGAATGAGAGTCTCTATCTCGAACTAACCTGGCTACTTCAGCAACATAAAAATCGCTCTCATCCTTGTTTCTAGCTTTGAAAAGCGGCTGTTTCTTCATGACTATTCCATTCTTTTTGGTTGGCACACCCTAAATTAAGTATGTTACTTTTTCGTCTTTTTTACTATAAATTACGTATTATTCGGTTACATTTCGGTTCTTTTTTGTGACCATTTGCCGCGTGATTACTTGGTTTTATTGAGGTGGTGGCTGTTTTATTGGGGAGTAAGTGTATTTATCGTTTCCTTAGTGTGGCTTAAGTGGTTAGTGAGACACAATTAACGGGACAAAGTGATTGGTTAGCCTATGAAGTAACGTCGATGAATTCATCCAATAACACCAGACCAAAATGAGACACTTTTGAGGTGGTTTTTGACTGTTGCTATAGAAGAGGGAATTGCGTGACGGCTGCACCTAAACGATGTCGGTATATACCCAATCAACTTGAAGATGCAGGCTTAAACACCTGAAAATTGTCATTGATTCGAGACGTCAACGAACCTGCAATCTCTGGAAGAGTTACAGTAAAAAATTGGTCTATGGCTTCC
>NZ_JACJFF010000096.1:0-18196 GCF_014164465.1 Vibrio sp. SG41-7
TGAAAAACTGAAAGAGCAAAACGTACAACTTATCGCTTCGGCAGCCGACGTGGCACAAGCGATTATCTTCACGACCGTTCCTGAAGGTGAAGGTCTGTATTTCGATAAAGATGGCAACCCAGTGGTTACATCAGAGCGTTTTGTTCACGCTTTTGAAGTAGCAAAAGAGATTCGCGACAAAGGCTTAGACGGCCGCATTCTGGCTTGGTCTAACGAATGGTACGAAGGCTTCCGCAACGGCACATTTGCAACTCAACTTTCTGGCGCTTGGCTTCTTGGTCACCTAAATAACTGGATTGCTCCTGAAACCAAAGGTAAGTGGGCAGTAGAAAACCTACCTGATGGCATCTACGGCAGCTGGGGTGGTTCATTCCTTTCTATTCCAACTCAATCAGAAAACCCAGATGAAGCTTGGGCGCTTATTGAATACATGACGACGGATCGTGAAGTACAGCTTAAACACTTCGAAACGATTGCTGCTTTCCCTGCGAACATCACCACGTATGACGATGAGCTTTTCCAAGAAGAGATGGAATTCCTAGGTGGGCAAAAAGCGCGTCTACTGTTTGCTGAAGTAGCACAGAACATCAAACCAGTATCTCCAGCACAAGGCGACCACGTTGCACGTTCTATTATCTTAGAGAACGCATTGATGGAAGTACTTGATGAAGGCAAGGACATCAAGACTGCGCTTAAAGAGGCAGAGCGTCTAATCAAGCGTCGCACGCGTAATCTTTAATTTGTTTTTACTTTAAGTAAGTGAGGAAGCGTGGATAACGCGCTTCCTTTTTAAGAGGTCGTTACTATGAATCATACAGCGAGCACAACGATAGAACCTGCGGACAAAAGCCTTTTTTCTCGTCTAAATTTGAAAGCGCTTACACCGTATGGATTTCTTCTGCCGTTTCTGATCATTTTTTCTGTATTTGGGATCTTCCCGCTGTTGTTCTCTGTTTACCTGTCGTTCCACGAGTGGAACCCGGTAAGAGGCATGGATGCGATGGAGTTCGTTGGTTTTGAGAACTATCACATTGCTTTAACGGACCCATGGCTATGGCGTTCATTGAAGAACACGCTTTGGCTAGCAATCACTTCAGGCGTGGCTCAGCACTTAGTCGCTATTCCAGTGGCTTACATGTTGGTTTCAATGGGTGACCGTATGCGTCACTGGCTAACATCGGCGTACTTTCTACCGTTCATTACATCAACGGTCGCAGCGTCACTGATTTTCTTCAATATGTACTCTCCTAACTCAGGAATTATTAACCAAACTCTGATGGCTCTGGCCGATAGCACGCTGTTTGGTTGGGCATTTGCTTGGGTTAACGATTTTCAACCAATCCGTTGGTTAGACGATGCCACTATGGTGAAGCCGTCTATCGCAATCATGGTTTTCTGGAAATACACCGGTTTTAACATCGTCCTTTACACCACGGGTTTAATGACGATTCCTAAAGACATCTTAGAAGCTGCACGTATGGATGGTGCCAATGCCTTCCGCCGCTTCTGGAACATTTCACTACCAATGATTCGTCCATTCATCTTCTTTGCTATCACGATGACCATCATCGGTAACCTGCAAATGTTTGAAGAACCGTTCGTACTAACGCGTGGTACAGGTGGTACTGGCCAATCTGGTTTAACTATCTCGATGTACCTCTATAAAGTAGGTTGGGAATGGCTAGAAATGGGCACAGCGTCCGCTATCTCATGGTTACTGTTTGCACTCATCGCGACTTGTACATTGGTTCAATTTTTACTCTTCGGTAAGAAAGGCTTAGGGGAACATTAAGATGTCGACATCAATTAAGACAAATACCTCACCACTAAGTGGACTGATGCCAAGCGAACGCAGCATGTACATTCTGACTAAGATCTTGATGGTCATGTTAGGCATCTTACTGGTTGTTTCAGCGCTAATTACAGTCTTTCCATTTGTATGGTCGGCACTGCTATCAACTCGTGACCGTTCTGAAATTTTCGGCACGGGCATTAGCTTTGCGATTGGCGATAGCCTGGCGATTAACTACGCCAAATTGCTTGAAATTATGCCGTTTTGGAAAGCGATGTTTAACTCGATTTACGTGGCTTTCTTAGGCACCACCATCTCGCTGCTGTTTTGTAGCATGGGTGGCTACGCGTTTGCTGTGTTTAAGTTCCGCGGTAAGAACGTGTTGTTCGGCATGCTGGTTGGCTCAATGGCGATTCCGCCTGTGCTTAGCTTGATCCCTTACTTCATGATCGTGAAATTCTTAGGCTTGTTGGATAACCACATGGCGGTATGGCTACCGTTCACTACGACACCATTTGGTATCTTTTTGATGCGTCAGCACGTGATTGCATCGATTCCAAAAGAGCTACTTGAAGCAGCAAAATTGGATGGTGCTGGTGAGTTCAGAACGTACTGGAGCGTGGTACTGCCACTGATGAAGCCTGCACTCGCAACATTGGCTATCGTTCAGTTCGTTTTCTTTTGGAACATGTTTATGCAGCCTCTCGTGGTGCTAAATAACCCAGATAACTATGTTATTACGCAAGCACTTCGAAGTGTTCAAGGTATTCCGAATACGCCATGGGGCGCGGTAATGCTAGGTACCACAATTTCTATTTTACCGCTCGTGATTACTTACTTGTTCGCATCGAAACAGATGATCAGTGGTTTAACGTCCGGCGCAGTCAAAGGTTAGGTTTAAGGGTTATAACAATGAATAAATATCAACTTCCAAGTGATTCAAAGTTACGCAGTAAGGAATTTGTATTCGGTGTCGCGACATCTTCATACCAAATTGAAGGCGGCGTTGAAGAGGGCGGTCGTACACCGTCTATCTGGGACACTTTCTGTAAGACACCGGGCAAGGTCGATAACGGCGACAGTGGTGATGTGGCGTGTGACCACTACCACTTATGGCAACAAGATATCGAGATGATTCAAGGCTTAGGCGTTGATGCTTACCGTCTCTCTATTGCATGGCCGCGCATCCTGCCACAAGACGGTGTCGTGAACCAGCAAGGTCTAGAGTTTTACGGTCAGATCATCGATGAGTGTCATGCTCGTGGCATGAAGGTGTATGTGACGCTGTATCACTGGGATCTTCCGCAATACCTTGAAGATAAAGGCGGCTGGTTAAACCGTGAAACGTCTTACAAATTCGCAGAATACGCAGAAGTGGTGAGTAAATACTTTGGTGACAACATCGATGTGTACACCACGCTTAATGAACCGTTTGTGTCTGCATTCCTAGGCTACCGTTGGGGCGAGCACGCGCCAGGTATCAAAGGTGAGAAAGAAGGCTACCTAGCATCTCACCACCTAATGCTGGCACACGGTTTGGCAATGCCGATTCTTCGTAACAATGCCCCTCATGCCAAGCATGGTGTGGTATTTAACGCGACGCCAGCATACCCGCTGACGCCACAAGACCAAGCGGCAGCCGATTACTGCGAAGCGGAAAACTATCACTGGTTCATCGACCCAGTATTAAAAGGCGAGTACCCACAACTGGTGGTTGAACGCCAAGCGATGAACATGCCGATGATTCTAGAAGGCGATTTAGACATCATCAGCGCACCGGTTGATTACATCGGTATCAACTATTACACACGTAATGTCGCTCGCTTCAATGAGAATGGCGACATTGAATCAGTAAAACAAACTGAAGCTGAACACACTTACATTGGCTGGGAGATCAACCCACAAGGTTTAACCGATTTATTGGTAAGACTGGATGCTCGCTACGAAAATATGCCACCTATCTACATCACAGAAAATGGCGCAGCGGGCAACGATGAACGTGTAAACGGACAAGTGATGGACGACCAACGCGTTCGTTATTTCCAAGGTCATATCGAAGCGGTTCACAACGCGGTTGAAGCGGGTGTGAAAGTCGACGGTTACTTCGCTTGGAGTCTGATGGATAACTTTGAGTGGGCATTCGGCTACTGCCAGCGTTTTGGCATTGTCCATGTTGACTACACCACCCAAGAAAGAACATTGAAACAGAGCGCAATTGCGTACCGAAATATGCTGCTAGAGCGCGCTGAGGAGAACAGATAATGGCTAAAGTAGAATTTAAGAACATCAAAAAATCATTCGGTGATGTTGAAGTCGTCAAAGAGTTTGATTTTACGGTTGAAGACGGTGAGTTCGTGGTTTTCCTTGGCCCATCTGGCTGTGGTAAATCGACAACGCTACGCATGCTAGCTGGCCTTGAAAGCATCAGTTCTGGTGACATCGTCGTTGGCGGCAAGTTGATGAATAAAGTCGACGCGAAAGACCGTGACTTGGCGATGGTATTCCAAAGCTACGCTCTGTATCCGCACATGACCGTTTATGAGAACATCGCGTTTGCCCTGAAACTGAAAGGCATGCCGAAAGCGGAAATCGACGTAGAAGTGCTAAAAGCGGCGAAAATGCTAGAGCTTGATCCACTACTGAACCGTAAGCCAAAAGAGCTTTCTGGTGGTCAACGTCAACGTGTGGCAATGGGTCGCGCAATGGTTCGTACACCTAAAGTTTTCTTGTTTGATGAGCCGTTATCTAACCTAGATGCAAAACTTCGTGGCGTGATGCGTGAAGAGATCAAACACCTACATCGTGAGCTTAAAACCACCACGATCTACGTAACCCACGATCAGATCGAAGCGATGACACTGGCGGATCGCATCGTGATCCTGAAAGACGGTTATGTTGCTCAAGTTGGTACACCAACTGAGGTGTTCCAGCGTCCTGCAAATAAGTTTGTCGCGCAATTCATTGGTAACCCGTCAATGAACATGTTGGAAGCAAAACTGATTGAAAAAGAAGGCGAGTACTTCGTTGAAATAGGCGATGTTCATATCCCACTGCCTGAGCGCTTTAAGTCTCTGGCGTCTAAGAACCTAGCGCTGCATTTTGGTGTTCGTCCAACAGACATTCACCTACGTGCCGAGCAAGTTGACCACGACCGCGTGCTGCCATTCCCTGTGAAAATCAAAGACAAGGAACTACTGGGCGCAAGCATTCTTCTGAAAACAGAAATTGGCGGTCAACCGCTGATGGTTGAAACCCAAGCGGCTGAAGTTGATGTAAAAGATCTGACGCTTTACTTGGATTTGGATGCTTTCCACTTGTTCGATGCTCTCAGTGAGAACTCGCTAGCGAGCTAGTCAATTACGAGCTAGTCAGTCAATTTAAGTCAGTCATTGAGCTGACACCAACCAACTTACGACAAATTGTTTTGGCTCCTCCTGATTTGGGAGGGGCTAGGGATAGTGATGATGAAATTCGGATATTTTGACGATAAAAACAAAGAATACGTAGCAACCACACCGTGTACGCCGATCAAATGGTGTAACTATGTCGGCACATTAGATTTCGGTGGCATTGTTGATAGCAACGGTGGTGTGCTGTTGTGTAAGGGCGATCCTGCACTCAACCGCATCACTAAGTACATTGCTCAATTGCCAAACTCAGATTTCAAAGGCTCGACCATGTACCTTAAGGTGCGTGATGAAGCGGGCAATGTAGAGGTGTTCTCACCGTTCTACACACCCACTCTGAAGCCGCTCGATAAGTTTGAAAATCACACCGGTTTGTCATACACCACCATCATTGCAGAAGCCTTTGGTGTGCGTTGTGAAGCGACCTTCTTTGTACCAAAAGCTGACCAAGTACTGCTACAAGACATCAAAGTGACCAACATTTCAGACAAAGCGCTACACGTTGATGTGGTGCCTGTTTACGAATTCACACACTTCGATGCGCTTAAACAGCTACTCAATGCGGACTGGGTGCCACAAACCATGACGCTAAAAGCACACCAGCAAGAGTCGGGTCATACCGTGCTTGAGCAGTATGCTTTCATGAAGCGTGACTACGCGGTGAACCTGATGACAGCGGATCGCCCTGCGACGTCTTTTGATGGTGATCGCCAATCGTTCCTAGGTAATTTGGGCTACGGCACATGGGCAGCGCCAGAAGCACTGAACAATGATGAATTAGGCAACACCGAGTGTTTGCGTGGCGACAACATTGGCGCAGTGAACCTGCGTCTAGGTTGGTTATCTCCAGAGCAGACCGAACGTACGATTGTACAAATCGCGCAAGAACAGAGCCTAGAAGCTGCACTTCCTCTGCTGGCTAAATATCGTGACCATCAAGTGGTCGATTCTGCTTTCGCTGAACTGGCTGAACATTGGGATGGTTACCTACAAGCGGTTCAGGTTGAAACGCCAGATCCTGCGATGAACTCGATGCTTAACGTACATAACCCACGTCAGTGTCACACAACCAAAAACTGGTCTCGTTACTTGTCTCTGTATCAGCTTGGCTATGGCGCGCGTGGCATCGGATTCCGAGACTCTTCGCAAGATACATTGGGTGTAATTACTCACATGCCAGAAGAAGCGCGCGAGTTCATTGAGCGTCTGTTGTCTGTTCAGAACACTAACGGTTCTGCGATGCATCAGTTCTTCCCATCAACAATGGAAGCGAACGCGGGTGATTCACGTGAAGAAGAAGACCGCCCTGATTACTACGGCGATGATCACCTGTGGATCATCTACGCGGTGACTCAATATGTGAAAGAAACGGGCAATGCAGACTTCTTGAATAAAGAGATCCCGTTCTATCAAAAAGACAAAGCTGGCAACCCAGTTGAAACTGGAACGGTTTGGAACCACCTGTGCCGCGCGATTGAGTTTACTTACACCAATACCGGTGAACACGGTCTACCGCTATTGGGTTTTGCTGACTGGAATGACACGGTGAACCTGCCAACGGGTGCTGAGTCGATGATGGTGGCAAACATGTACGGCAAAGCATTGCTAGACATGTTGGACTTGTGTGAGCTGCGTGGTGAAGCGCAACTGACGGCTAAGTTTAAAGATCAGTACCAACAGATGCAGAGTACAGTCAATGAATGCGGCTGGGATGGAGAATGGTTTGTTCGTTACTTTGATGAGCAGGGCTTGCCAATTGGTTCTCATAAGAATGAGCAAGGGCAGATCTACACCAATGGTCAAAGCTGGCCTGTAATTTCTGGTTTCGCGACTCAAGAACGTGCCACGCAAGCACTAGATTCGGTTTACAACAAACTAAACACCACCAATGGCATCAAGCTTTCCACACCGGGTTACAACGGCTTTGATCCACAGCTAGGCGGTGTTTCAACTTACCCACCAGGTGCGAAAGAGAACGGCGGTATCTTCTTGCATTCAAACCCATGGGTGATGATCGCAGAAGCGAAAATGGGCAACGGCGAGCGTGCTTACGAGTACTACCGTCAAATCAACCCGGCTTCTAAGAACGATGACATTGATACCTTTGAATCTGAGCCTTACTGCTACCCACAAAACATTTTGGGTGACGAACATAAGCAATTTGGTTTAGGCCGAAATGCATGGCTTTCTGGTACTTCATCTTGGACATACGTTGCAGGTACGCAATGGATTCTAGGTGTTCGCCCTGAAGTAGATGGCTTGCTGGTGGACCCATGTATTCCGGCTGAGTGGCCTGAGTTCAAAGTACGTCGTCAGTTCCGTGGCGCGACCTACAACATTCATGTTACCAACCCAAATAACGTGTGTAAGGGAGTGGTAGAGATGAAGGTCAACGGTGACCTAATTTCAGGCAACAAAGCACCGGTATTTACATCGGGTGAGCACTCGGTAGAAGTGGTTTTAGGTTAACAAAGAGAAGGGCGCTTTATGCGCCCTTTATTGCTTCTTTCGTTTGGTTTTTTAGTTTGGTTCTTTCGTTGCAGTTGTTTCGTTAGCAATGCGTTCTCTGGGGGCTGATTTCGCATACAGCAGTTGCTTTACTTTGCTTTCTTTATGTTGGCTGATAGGTGGCTTGGCATTGCCAAGTAAAGGTCTGAGATTGGTTCGGGCTAAGCGTCAATAAGCCTATCTGGTTATTGAATGCATCAGCTGGGCAAGTCATTGGTTCTATTGCAATACTTTGTTCGCTCGTCGGCGTGTACAGCTGAACGAATGGGTAGCTTTCATCTTGTTGATAGCGAATAGCGGCAGACGAATCTGAGCGTGTAAACGCAAGTTGGTTGGTTGCCTTGGAATCAAATTCAAAGCAGTGGTTTAAGCTTTGATTGGTGAGTGAATCACCCAAAGACAAACAGTCAAAAGCCAGTTTTTCACCATTGGGTAGGTCGTTTTCGTGGATGACCTCAGAGCAAGGCGACATAGCGAGTCCACATTGTGCTAGCTCAGTGCCGAGTGAGAAATAAGGGTGCCAAGCATCACCGAATGGGAATGCAGAATCACCAAGATTAGAGACGGTCGTTGAGGAAGTGAGTTTACCCGTGATATCGATAGTGAAGGTGACTTCAAGGTTGAACGCAAACGGGAAAGCAGGATGCAAAGATGACGTTTGATACTGCAACGTCACACTGGCGGATTCTTCAGTGGCTACGCTGTTTGTGATTGAAAAAGGTTGGTTGTAGAGCAGGCCATGTACGGCGTGATCAGACCAAGGAAAGTTAGCTGGGAGTTGATGGTTTTGGTTATCGAAACTGTAACGACCTAAGTTTAAACGGTTTGGAAAAGGGAATAATTTAGCACTGCGGGAAAAGAACGGATGTTGGTTGATCAGTTCATCATAATTCTGATAACCACAAATAAAAGAGAATGGACTGTTATTTACGATATATTTATTAATAACAGCACCAAATCCATTGATTATTTGAAGTTCTATACCATGTTGGTGGTTTATTAATGTGACAGAGTCAATATTTCCAAATTTTTCATTTATAATTTTAAACATGTTGATGTCTCCATTTTTAAAAGATATTAACAAGAAGAAAAAAATATTCAATGGCGGTTTTAAAATGAATAATAAAATTCCATATACGAGCTACTCAGGAAATTCAGAACACTTGTGTAAAAAAGGTGACGCAGTTGAATTTATTCAACCTTGGTACACGCCAATTTCGACCACACCAGAAAATACCGGTATGGCAGTCGGCGGAATTGGTAACACATTTACACTCACACCAAACGGCAACACGCCTAACTTCAGCTTTATTCCGGGAATATTTGTCGATTGTTCAGAGCAAGTTGTTAATTTTAATGATTTTTATGCGTCAGTGATGAATGTGCCAACCATCGACACGCTGCAAATTCTTAATGAACAAGAGCTAATCGTTCACCTGAACTTCTATCCTGCTTTGTTTGATGGAAAAAAGATTGAAAGTAGAGAAATGTCGAATGCGATTAGTATCATTCAAACAGCATTAAAAAATGGTCACTTCTACCAAGAAAATAAAGCTAACTTTACAAAATGGAACGTTGAGTTTTCAAATAAGACTCAATTGTTGATTGAAGAAGATTCATCTTCAACTATTTGTCAATTATATGTAGCCTTAGATTTCTTTAATGGTCTATTAATAAATGATACAACGAGATTATTATCACTCACTGCGGGTAATAATAATGATATGAATAGTCTCAATAGCTGTGATATAGATAGTGTTAATGGCAGTGATATAGAATACCAAGCTTTATATCCACTGGCTGAATATAAATACAGTAGCTTCGAAGATATTAATATAAAGCGTAAGGTAGTATCTCCGATCGTTAAAGAGAACAAACGCCTATGTTCTTTACCGATGCACTGGAATCACTTCGAATTAACCAATAATTCATCGCAACCACGCGTGATTACGCTTGCTCAGCCGCTTCAAAACTTGATTGGCTCAACCTACCAAAAAGGCCGTGATGGCATTCAAGATTCGGCATGTACCTTGTCTCAAAACCCGATTGCTCAGCAGCATGAAGTTGTTAACTTAAAGGGTGAAAGCGGCAGCTTTACGGGTGTTCAATTGTCTAGCCAATCGCCTTATCAAAGCGATATTGAAGGCGAAGTGGTGTTTGGTGTTCAAGCAGATAACCATTTGACTGAATCTGGTAAGGTTTCGATTTCTGTCAAACCAACGCTTTATACCTCTAAGACTGCTCAGCAAACAGAGTTCGCACTGAAAACAGGCCGTACCAACGCGGAATTCCAAACCGGCATTTACACAGGACGTGAAGCGTTGAGCGCATTGGTGGTGGTTCAGGTTGAATTGGAAGCGGGTGAGTCTGTTGATCTGCGTTTTGCACAGGTGATGGCACACAGCAAAGTCATGCTTAATGGTTGGCACTCAGATAAGGCTTACACGCAATTCTACCCGCAAGTAAAGCCTGCATTACCTATGTTAGAAGACATGTTGCCTAAGCTCGAAGCGATTGAGCAGCAGATCGTCGCACAACAAACCGCTTTCCTAGAGCAAGCTCAAAGCAAGATCTCGCAGCCTGAATCGGCACTTCGCTATGCAACGATGGCGATGAACTCATTGTCGTTCTTGGCGGAATCAACGGTATGGGACAAAGAAGATAAGTTCTTGGTAAAAGAGTGTGTCGACTACCCATTCTTTAACTCTCTGGATGTGTACTTCTACGGATCGTTCTCTCTGCTTTATTTATTGCCTGAGCTTGATGGCTGTGTGATGAAAGAGTTTTCTAAGGCCATTTTGGCGGAAGACTTCACTCAGCGCCGCTACTGGGAATACGAAGCGACGCCTAATGCCGAATTGATTGATGAAAAGTATCAAGGTGTACGTGCTATTCGAGGTGCGGTAATCCACGACTTAGGCAGCCCATTCGACATTCAGCCCGATGCTTACAGTTGGCACAACGTGAAAGAGTGGAAGGACTTAGCGCCGAAATACATTCTGATGGTGTACCGCCATTATCAAAACACCCAAGATCTCTCTGTGGTTAATGAGTGCTGGCAAGCGGTAACTGAAAGCATCGATTTTTTATCGAATTTGATTGCTGAGGGTGACGATTTACCATTAACCCGAGGCACAGACGATACCTTTGATAACCTAGCTTCTCACGGCATCTCTATTTATTGTGCGAGCCTGTGGGGTGCTGGCCTGCAAGCCGCGAGCGAACTTGCACAATTGATGGGTGAAAGCGAGCTAGCTAGCGGTTACTTAACGCGTTCTAAAAAGGCGTTAGCCACGGTTGAGCAAAGCTTGTGGGATGACAAAGAGGGTTACTACCACTTCTTCGTGACGCCAGTTCAAGCCAAGCATTTAACAGGTGAAGGCTATCAAGCTCTGGAAACCTTAGGGCTTTCATTGACTGGCGATGCGATTGCTGACAAGAACACGCTCAATACCTATCTCAATGAAAGGGATACTTCCATTAGCATCAGTAAGGTATCTCAAAGAGTCTCTAAGAAACGCTTGCTGAGTGAGACGGCGCCACAAGCCTTTACTCAAGAATACTTAGATTTAGTGCCAGATTCTGACAACAGTTTTGGTGATGCCTTGTTGGCCGACAGCTACCTAAAGCTCATCGGCTTAGACGGTATTTTCCCGCAAGAGAACATCCAACGCGCACTAGACTATGTTTATAAGCACAACTTTGAGATTAACAGCCCTAAGCTTGGGGTTGCGAATATGACGTTGGCCGATGGTTCGCCGCATGAAGCATTTCAGGCTCAAGATGTGTGGATTGGTGTGCAGTTTAGTGTCGCAACGGCGTTGAGTCTGGCAGGTAAAAACCAGCAAGCAGAAACATTGATGGATACCGTGTATACCGCACTCTATGACTATTCAAAAATTCCATTTGCAGCGCCAGAAGGGTTCAATTGCTCTGTGTCTGTCAATGAGAAAGATCTTATGGAAGCCTTTAAGTTGACACAAAATGATGCGAAAAACTGGCTAAGTGTACTTAAATGTCAAAACTGTGTGCTGTCTGACGGTCGTATCAATCCAACATTGACGAAAGATACTGATAATTTTGTTAAAATGTTGGGCGGTGAAATTCCGTTAGAAAAGCTGGCAGGCTTACACAAATGGTTACTGAGTACTGGCTTGAAATATACGGCTGGTCGTTACTTCAGACCGGGGATGATCTTCGCCTACATGTATTAACTTAATGACACGATTTTCAGCTAAAGCAGTGGTATGCAGGTAGAAACTGATGGGGAGCTTTTGGGCTCCTCAAATGTCACTTGATTAGGGATTCGAGATGCGCACTAAAACAAAAAAAACAACAGTATACGATGTAGCAAGACTGGCTGGTGTTTCTCCCAGCACCGTGTCTCGCTTCCTTAATCGAACCACTTATGTGTCTGACGATAAAAGCCAAAATATTGAGCAAGCGATTAAAGACACTGGCTACAAACCTAATTTTCAAATGCAAGAAAACACCAACCGACGTTCACTCACCATTGGTGTGTTGGTGCAACACCCTGACAGCCCTTATACCAGTCGTATTCTCAATGACATGGAGAAAACACTTATCGCTCAAGGCTATTCGTTAGTGATCGCGACAGGGCATTGGCAGAAAAAGTTAGAAATGCACGCGTTGGAGTATCTCGCAAAAAGTAACGTGGATGGCATGATCATCGTGACAGGAAGCATTACTCAGGAAGAGATTGCCAAGTATGCACAAGACATTCCTATCGTGATGGTTGGCTACGATTTTGTTGAGAATAACGTCCGCTCCATCAACATTGATAACGTGTTGGGCGGCTACATGGCAACCTTACATTTACTGCAACAAGGGCATGTGAATATTGCTCATATTAAGGGGCTTTCAAGTCAACCTGATTCGGGAAACCGCTTTGAAGGCTATAAGAAAGCACTTCAAGAAGCGGGCATTAAAGTGATGCCAAAACTCGTTAAACAAGGTGATTTCAGTAGTGAGTCAGGCTACGAGAAAACGGTTGAATTGATAGAGTCGAAGGTTCATTTTTCCGCTCTATTCGCAGCCAATGATCAAACGGCTTACGGGGCGATTAAGGCGCTGTCTGACCACGGTTATAAAGTGCCTGAAGATGTTTCAGTGATTGGCTTTGATGACTTGCCGACGTCTAAGTATTTCACGCCAGCGTTAACGACTTTGAGACAGCCTATTGAAGAGATTGGTGAAGTGTGTGCTCAATCGATTTTGAATCTGTTATCTGGCGAGCGGCATGAAGCTCGACTACCACCCATTGATTTAATCGTCAGAGAGTCGACCAAGTCATTGTATCGTTAATTTCAAGACAAGCCTCAAGGTGTTGCGCCCGTGATGGTTCGTATTGATGTCAATACGAACCATGGTGCAGGAATGCCGCTCAGTAAAGCTATCAATCTCACTGCTTATATTTACGCGTTCACATTGTTCAATATGGGGCAGGTAAGCTAAAACACTTCTGCCCCGATACGAGTTGAATCAAGGTTACGCTTAACATTCCATTATCTATTAATGCCATACTAAAGCTAATATATAGGCGAATGGCAGGACTTGCCCCTTCATTCTAAGTTTCTAATCTTTAATTTAGAACAACTAAATATGGCGCGATGAGATATGTGTTTTACCTAAAGTATGCAAAAATGTTCTTTTATACAGTAATATAGAAGCCAAACCTGTTCCCGTATATTGAATAACTTTTGTGGCAATATGTCACAAAACTTAAGGGCGAATGGTATTATCTGATGAGGATGCTCTGGGATTTTGATTAAGGTGAAGCTTTGAGTACAAGACAAAAGTCAGCTAACTCAGGAGATTATGCTTTATTGAAATTCGAGTTTCAGCGCGATTGTGCGTTGTACTTACTCCTGAACGAATATAATCGATTCAAGGGAAGAGAGTTCTTTTTGAGTATTTAGCATCATGACGACTTCCTATTCTGTTGCAGAACAGATTATCGCTGCAATATCGAAGAAGTGCATTCTTATCAAGGCAAAATTCTTTCAGGCAAAGTTTGGACTATAAACGAGCGATTCTCTGAAATGAGAGCTAAGATATTTAAAGTTGTATTTTTTTTCTCAAAAAAAGGAGGCTCTGTAGTTTTGCAACAAAGCCTCCCATTAAATACACAATTGCCTGACGTTAGCGTCTAGTAACGCTAGACTATCAGCACCATTATGATGCTTGTTCCTAACGCCTAAGGAGCATAACTCACCGTATAAACGTCACCCCAAATATCACCATCTGAGTCATCACCGATACCATCCCAACCGTCTTCATTACTACGGGAGAAGGACTTTATAGACATCTCAATACCATTGGTATCAACAAGGACCATATTATCAATCGCAGTGATATCTCCAGCGGTAATTGTCATTGTTAACATACCGTCGGATACAGACCAAGTGAGTGGGAATTCATCGCTATCATCTGCGTACGTACCAACACCATTCGCCGATAAAGTGAACGATTCATCATCTGTCGCAAAGACTAACCCATGTGTTTCAGCTTTGTCGAAGAAGTCATCACCAAATTCCGCCTCAATACCTGAATTGTCGATACACATATCAACAGCATCGACGTAGTCATCATATGATCCGAACGTCAATGGCACATCATTCACGTCATCCCATTCTGTATTACCATTCGAACATTCCTGTATCGTAACGCTCGTTACGTCCGTAAGATCATCGATGTAGATTTCGTCATAAAGTGTAGAGCCCTCGTATTGATCAGAATAATGTGCAAAGGTGATATTATCGTTTCCATTATCGGCCATAGGTGCCATCATTACATACCAATCTTCAAACTCGACTTTAATAACATTATCTTCAACGACATAGCTAAAGTTGTCATTTTGAACACCATTTCGATACCAAGTACCCGTATCAACAGCGCCAAACTCGAAAGCACGTACAGACAAGCCACCACGAACTCTTAACCAAAGCGTATTGGCAATCTCTTCCGTACTGAGATCGATACTCGTTCCACCGCCATCAGTAATACATTGTCGATAATCATCGTAATCCGATAAGAAACCTGAACGAGTGATCGCATTGACATCGTAGTCCACTTCTTCAAGCACACACACAGGGATACCGGTTTCCGTTAATGTACTCGTCCAAATATAATTCATGCCTTCGACAAGGTCTTCTTCGTAGTATTTAACAGACCATTCATTGTCATCACTCTTTATCAGCCCCCAAGTCCAAGTGTATTCTCCTTCTTCGTCGCTAATAACTAAATAGTCACCTTCAATAGACCAGTCCTCTGTATACGAATAGATGCCATTTTTCGCGACATGTACTCGGCCTGAATCTAAGAAGTAGTAATCTCTAGTGCTATCATCACCTCGTACGCGATGGAATGTGTTACCCACCACCATTTCAGAGGTAATTGCACTTTCTAAGCCGCCACAATCAGTTATGGCTTGATCATATTCATCAATTGAGCTAGCGTCATCGCTATCACCTATATAACAACGACCGATAGGCAGAGACAACTGAGCAACAATATCTTCTTTTGCCGTGTCATTGATGAATACCGTTGTGTCATCCGTTAAAGGCTCGTCAGCGATTTCTCGGCTACCCTCATAAACAGCACCGTCATAAACAACATAAATGAAGTTATTTGAGTCATGATTCCACATACCTGACCATTCAGTCAGCACAGCGTCAGGAACAGAGAAGCTCAACATCGTTTCACCATTAACGGTGACCTCACTCCAATCGCCAGTGGCTATTCGAGTCGCACTATTGTCATAATCCGATGTTGTCCAGTCCATGGTGTAGTAATTTGCCACGCCACCATCAACCAA
Organism: Vibrio sp. SG41-7; assembly: GCF_014164465.1. NCBI lineage: Bacteria > Pseudomonadati > Pseudomonadota > Gammaproteobacteria > Vibrionales > Vibrionaceae > Vibrio > Vibrio sp. SG41-7. The sequence continues at coordinate 15,545 of NZ_JACJFF010000096.1, forward strand.
CTCAACTGCACCTCCAATGTTCTCGTCGCCAGTTAGCATCGTTCCGAAAAGCACACCGGTATTTACACTTTCCCCAACAGAAGAATCAACAATAAGCTCCTCTAATGTAGACGCATTATGACCATCGCTTACGCCAAAATCCCCTCGGAACACCCAAGGTTCACTGTCCCAAAAGTAGTAAACATCTTGCTCAGGAGTCATAACAAGCTCAACACTTACTGCACCATCAGAAAATGTCGCCGCTAGATCGTTTGCGCCATCCCAGATTTCATTCGAGGTCACATAGGAATCAATATTTGTCCCAGATAAGTCGGTCACAACCGCTGTTGCGGTATAATCAACCTCAGAATAATTGGTCGCATAAACTTCAAACTCCCCATCCACATAATCGACAGAGTAAACGCCGTCCAAATACACCCAACCAGCGGAAGTAAGCACCCGGTCATCATCCTCTTGCAGATCAAGCTCTTCTTCACCAACCTGTGTAATCTCAGTGAGTGATGTAAGCTCTGCACCTAGGCCAGAAATTTGAAAGTTTTCTGATTCAAGAATGCCATCGTCATAGTCTCCATCCAGTACATAAAACATGCTACCTGAATACAAAGACTGCGCAGCTAAAGCGGTTGCAGTATTACCTAAGCTTTCATCAAGAGGGTCAGTGTCAAAGTCATCATTAACGCCATCGTTGTCGTCATCGAGGTCAGCATTGTCACCTAAATCGTCACTGTCATTATCAGCCCATTCGGTGCCATCGGTAGGGAATACATCAACTAAGCTATCATAGCCGTCATCATCGCTATCACCCGCGCGGTCTGGGTCGGTAGGGAACAGGTCATCACTGTCTTCAAACGCATCTTCTACCCATTCGCTGTTTACAAAACGAGAATCATCATTAGTGTCTGCATTGTTTCCCGTACCATCACCGTCACTATCAATATACTCTTCAGCATTACTAGGAAAAGCATCAAGATCATCAGGAATTCCATCGCTATCTGTATCTTGAGTAAGATCTTCAGTACCATCAAACGCATCTTCTAGTGCTGCAAAATCATCGGCTTCACCACCATTTTGTTCTGCGCTGTCTATAAGATCTCTAATTTGTGTATTAATGACTTCCGTTGTCATGACGAAGCTTGACGACTCACTGTCTTCCTCGGCAACATCACTAAGGTCTTCAGGTGTATCAGGTAAGATGTTTGAGGCAACAATATTCTCAGCGGCATACGCAGCATCGGAGTTCCCATCTTCGATAAAATCGCCAAGGATATTATCAACAGGTATACCTAACTGGTCTGACACTTTCGCTATAGCGAGCTGTTTTTTCTCTTCGATTTGCTCGGCAGTATCACCATCAGCACTGGTTTGCTCTAAAATAACGTGCACCAGCGTCGATAGTGGTGTAACAGACGTTTCCCCCGCTGGGGCAGACATCACATAATCTGTCGTGACTAACCCTTGCTCCTCGTCCACTGTTTGATTCGCAATAGCACGAACAACGACTGGGTACGATTCAGGGTTATCAATACCTGCCACGTCTAAAACTGCAACGCCACCATCCCCAGAAGTAACCGTAGGTTCACCTTCATCCAGTACAAAGTTACTGTTTAGATCCAGCCATACTTCCGCACCTTTTAAATAACCATCAATCGCTGTCACACTATATGTGGAGCTACTCGAAGATGACCCGCTGCCATCTCCACTGCTACTACTCGACGAATCGTCATCACAGCCAACTAAGGCAACAGAGCATGATAAGCCTAGTGCCAATGTCAATTTATTATATTGCATATAGTTCTATCCCTAGCCTAATTTAATCCACTCAAAGACTAGGACACAATTACGTAGTTACAAATTAATCATTCATCAAGCAAATGCATGCACTGAAATTATTGGCATTGGACATAGTTCGCAAAATCAGTTATTTAATATATTACATATTGACATAGAAACACTGATTTATATAAGTAAATACTAATTTAACCTATTAATCAGTTACTTATCAATAGAGTGAAAACAAGGTGATTCTTGTTTAGAAAATAGAAACAGATCACATATTCATCACAATATATATACTCAAAGATTCCCTTTTAGCTTGTAGACTACTTCCTAAATGTATCCTCGGTAATCGATTCTCACGACAGCTCATCTTCCAACCCATACGAACAGACAATCCAGTGCTATAATCCAAGCCAGAAATGGAACCTAGATTTATAAAACAGGCGACATACCCTCTAGAGCATTGTATTTTTCCATCGTATTCGCCATATATCCTATTTTTCATGGCATAGGCTCAAGGCTAGTGGCTTACTGTAGTGGAATAGCGAAACTGGCCATCAGTTTGTAGGCTATTCACGTGGTTTGGAGTAGTTGAGGTACTCCGACGACTCGGACTTTGTAACGCGTTTATGTCCAAAAATGAGTTGAACGAAGCCGCTCTGCGACTATGACCCGACTACAAGCTAACCCTGTTTAAAGTCCGTCAATTTTAGCAAACCTTCATTATCACTGGCTCGAATCACTGAGTTGATTGGCTCTTCGACGTTTCAAGTGGATTTCAATATTTCAGCGGCAGGGCTCGCTATCATGTAGATCATGGTGATGAAAGTGGCTGTATTTCTATAGCCTCGAGCCCTCGACCTCGCGGCTTGAAAT